>JANMXB010000708.1:0-1809 GCA_031380765.1 Pseudomonadota bacterium
TTCTGCGTGGTTGCGCTGGAAATGGCGCGCCGCTACCTGCCGGTGGTGTCCTCGTTCGTGACGACCCCGAAGCCGTTCGACTGGACAGGTCTTGGTCTGGCCACCTGCGCCACGCTCGCCGTGCTGAACGGACTGGTGGACCTGCAGGGCGGAAAGACCGTGCAGGCGGCGATCCTGCTCGCCGGAGGCGTGGCCGCCTTTGGCGCTTTCGCATTCCACCAACTGCGCGCCGCACACCCGCTCCTTCAGATGCGCCTCTTCACGCACCGGCCCTTCACGATGGGTGCGATCGTGGCTTTTGTCTACGGCATCGGCCTCTTTGGCTCGACCTACCTGCTGCCCATCTACCTGCAGGCCGCGCTGGACTATTCGCCCTCGAGGGCGGGATTCGTGCTGCTGCCCGCGGGACTTGCCATGGCAATCACGATGCCGGTCGCAGGGCGCCTCGCCGACAAGCTGCGCGCGTCGCGTCTTGTGGCTGCGGGCCTCGTGCTGCTCGCCGTATCCACGGTGCTCACGGCCACCGAGTCCTCGCAAACCTCCGTATTCGTGCTCATTGCCTGGGTTGTGATCGGGCGGATCGGCATCGCCATCGTCATGCCGGCGCTCAGTCTCGGATCGATGCGCGGACTGGCGCCCGCTGAGATCCCGCAGGCCGCGAGCATGGGCAATTTCCTGCGCCAGCTCGGCGGCGCCGTCGGCGTGAGCCTGGTCGGGATCCTGCTGGAGCGGCGCCTGGCCGCGCATGGCGTGACGCTGCTGGGCGTTGGCGGCGACGCGGCGCGCATCCACGCGTTCGATGAAACATTCCTGCTGCTCGCGGCGATCATGCTGCCTGCGATCGTGGCGGCGTGGTTCATGGAGCCGCGAAAGGCCTAGTTCCTGTGTCTATCGCGCGATCCCCGCTTCGCGAAGATAGCGCAATACGCCCGGATGGATCAGGTCCTGCCGCGGCGCCGCTGCAAACGTGTTTGCCGCCGTGGTTTCCGCCGCGGCCGGAAAGCGCCTTGCAATGGCGCCTTCGCCTTTGTGCACTGCACGGATCAGGCGGTACGCAATTTCGTCCGGCAAGGTGGGACGCGCGAGCACGAAGCTCCATGACCCGACCGAATCGATCGGCGTCGTCTGCCCGGGATAGATCCGTGCCGGTACCGTGAGCGGCTTGAGGAAGGTGTGTCTGGCGAGGATGCGCTTGATCTCCGCCGCATCGGGCGCGACGAATCTCGCGCCGCCCGCGCTCTTTGCCATCGTCTCGAAACCGGGCCAGCCGATGCCTCCGCCCCAGAGCGCCGCCACCCTGCCATCCAGTGCCATCGCCGGGCCGTCGCCGGCACGCTCGAGGTACACGGCCTGGAAATCCTTGTCCTGGTCGAGGCCGATGCCGTCGAGGACGTAGCGGGAAAGAATCACGAGGCCCGAGCCTTTCGCGCCGAATGCAACCGGCTTGCCGACGAGATCGCGGATCGCTTTTGCGGGACTGTCGGCGCGCACCACGAACATTCCCGGCGACGAATACATGGCGGCGATGATCTTCAGGTTGGCGGGCGGGCGACCGATGCCGTTGATCGCCTCGTGCGCCGATTCGCCCTGCACCAAGCCGATGTCGAGCTTGCCGGCTTCGAGCAGCGGGATGTTTTCCGCGCTGCCACGTGTGTTCAGCGGCTCGACGCGCAGGGTCGGCTCGATTTCGTTGACTGTTGCGGCGAACGCCGCGCCGTAAACCGGGAAGCCCCCTCCCGCTGTCGCGGTGCCGAGGATCACGTCGGTGCGCTGCTGCGCGAAACCTGTAGAGGCGGCGGCGAGCAGGAC
>JANMXB010000031.1:0-7644 GCA_031380765.1 Pseudomonadota bacterium
CTTCACACGGTGGAAGTCGCTGGTTCGAACCCAGCATCGCCCACCGATTGCCCACGAAAAGATAAATATTCACTATCCCCCTCTGTGATTACCCGGGGAAAATCGGCTTTGCGTGCGTTATGCTCGCACGATGAAATGTCTGTTGACGCGCCGCCTGGCGGTCGGCAAGTCCGTTCGGGTGGAAACGAGTGCCATCGATGCCAAGGGCTTGTTGGTGGGCATCGTGCTGATCCTGCGCAGCGCCAGGGACTGCCGCGACCAGCCCTGCCCGGCCTTGGTCGACCCGGGCCTGGCACAATTGAAATCCGGATTGGCCGTCATCGACAAGGCCCATCTTTCACGCCACGACGCCGAGGCGCCGCAGCGCTACATCGGCGCCGAAGCGCAGGCCAGGACCAGCCGACTGGGCGTGTGGCGCAAGCCGGGCGTCCCGGTTCGCGTCGAGGTAATGCAGACCCGCTAGCCCTGCCCGGCGGCCAGGCAGACGGCGACCAGGAACCAGGTCAGGATATCGGCGGCGAGGACAAACTCTTTTACGGCGAGGATCTCGGTCACGGCAAGGGCTCCGGGCGGACAGTGGGAGGGGGTACTGTGTATTTATACAGTATCGCCACTTGCGCCGCAACTGCTAGCCTTTGCGCATGCCCAACCTCCAGGATATCCAGGCCGCGGCCGGGCGCATTGCCGGCGCGATTGTCCGCACCCCGCTGCTTGCCAGCCGCACCCTCTCGGAGCTGACCGGCGCCGAGGTCTTCGTCAAGTTCGAGAACCTCCAGTTCACCGCTTCGTTCAAGGAGCGCGGGGCCCTCAACAAGCTTTTGAGCCTGTCGCCGCAGGAGCGGGCCCGGGGCGTGATTGCAATGAGCGCCGGCAACCATGCACAGGGGGTGGCGTACCACGCGGCGCGCCTTGGGATTCGCGCCGTCATCGTCATGCCCAAAGGCACGCCCAACACCAAGGTGCGCGGGACCCAGGTGTTGGGCGCCGACCTGAGGCTCGAGGGCGACACGCTTGCCGACGCCGCAGCCTACGCGCAGGGCCTCGCCGAGCGCGAGAACCTGGTGTTCGTGCATCCCTACAACGACGAGGCGGTCATCGCGGGCCAAGGCACCGTCGCGCTCGAGATCCTCGCGGATCGCCCCGATATCGATTGCCTCGTGGTGCCGATCGGTGGCGGCGGACTCATTGCCGGCATGGCCATCGCAGCCAAGGCGATCCGTCCGCAGATCGAGGTCGTCGGCGTCGAATCGAAGCGTTATTGCGCCATGTACCAGCGGCTGGCGGGTATGCCGGTGCAGGTCGGCGGCGACACCATCGCCGAAGGCCTCGCGGTGCGCGACGTAGGCGACCTTGCCCTGGCCGTCGTCAAGCAGCTGGTGGCCGAAGTGCTGCTGGTCGACGAAGACGCGATCGAATGTGCGATCGTGGCCCTGGTGGAACTGGAAAAGACCGTGGCCGAAGGCGCGGGGGCGGCGGGCCTCGCCGCGCTCATGAGCCATCCCGCGCGCTTCGCCGGCAAAAAAGTGGCGCTCCCGATCTGCGGCGGCAACATCGACACGCGCGTGCTCTCGGCCGTGCTCCTGCGCGGGCTCGTGCGCGACGGGCGCCTCGTGCGCCTGCATATCGCGCTGCCCGACATTGCCGGCAGCCTCGCCAGGGTCACCACGCTCATAGGAGAGGCCGGCGGCAACATCGTCGAGGTGCAGCACCAGCGCGTGTTCGGCATCGCGTCGGTGAAAACACCCGAGGTCGAATTCGTGATCGAGACGCGCGACAAGGCGCACACCGCGTCCATGGTGGCGAAGCTCGAATCAGCCGGCATCAAAGTGACGCTGCTGAGCTAGAAGCCGAGGTCGGCCAGCGCGGGCCGCGCCTTCGCTTCGATGGCCCGCGCCTCCTTTTCGATCGCGGCCAGGGTCGCCTCGACCCGGTCCTTCGGCAGCAACTCGACCGGACCGCTCACCACGAGGGACGCGAACGGCTCGCCGCCCGGACCGCGGATCGCATGCGCAAGCGAAGTGATGCGCGGCACCACGTCGCCCAGGTTGACGCCGGCGCCGCGCGCTTGCGAGCGCCTGACCATGCGCTCGACCGCCGGCACGCGCCGGTCGCGTGCCCTGCGCATGCGCCGCAGGTTCTCGGCCAGCAGCGCCGCGCGCGTCTCGGCCGGCAGCGCGACCAGGATCGCGACGCCGCCCGCGGACAGGCACAGCGCGCGGCGCGTGCCGACTTCGATCGACAACCCCTTGATGGAAGCTTCGCCGGTGCTCGCGATGCACACGAAATCGGTGTCGCTGCGCAGGTACAGGAAAGCCACGCAGCGCGTGCGCGCGGCAAGTCTTGCCAGTGCAGGCCTGCAGAGCGCCTCAAACGCCACCATTTCAGGCAGCGCGTGGCCGAGCTCGTAGAGCGCGGGTCCCGGCAGGTAATGCCGGTCGCCGCGCCGCTTTACCGCGAACCGCTCGCGCACCAGGCAGGACAGGATGCGCGACGCGGTTCCCGGGTCCAGGCTGCAGCGCTCGGCGAGGTCGATCAGCCGCCACCCCGGCCTTGCCCGTGCCGACAGCTCGCGCAGGACGCGTAATGCCCGCTCGATGCTCTGGGTTCCCCGGGTGGCCATAAGCCTATTTTCACATAGTAAAAATCCTTTGCCCCAAGGCGTATCGCACCGCGGTGCAGCATGGCTACCGTGTTCACACCATGTCTCAGTCCACGAAGTCAACGCGTTCGCTTGACGGAATCACCGTCGTCGACCTGTCGCGCGTGCTCGCCGGCCCGCTGTGCACGCAGGTCCTTGCCGACCACGGCGCGCAAGTGATCAAGGTCGAGCCGCCGCAGGGCGACGAGACGCGCACCTACGGCCCGCCGTTCGTGGCCGGGTCGGGCGCGTATTTCTACGGCCTGAACCGCAACAAGACCACCATCGCCCTGGATCTCAAGCGCGAAGCCGCGCGCGAAGTGGTGCTGCGCCTCGTGGAGAGGGCCGACGTCGTCATCGAGAATTTCCTGCCCGGCACGATGGAGAAATGGGGCCTGGGCTTCGAAGCGCTGGCCGCGCGCTTTCCCGCGCTCATCTACTGCCGCATCACCGGCTTCGGCGCCGACGGGCCCCTTGGCGGCATGCCCGGCTACGACGCGGTGGTGCAGGCGATGTCCGGGCTCATGAGCGTCAACGGCGAAGGTGTCCCGATGCGCATCGGCGTTCCGGTGGTCGACATGAGCACCGGCCTCAACGCCGCGATTGGAATTCTGCTCGCGCTGCAGGAGCGCGCGCGCTCCGGGCGCGGCCAGCTCGTCGAGTCCTGCCTTTACGATTGCGCGCTCAGCATGCTCATGCCGCACGCGTCCAACTGGCTGTATTCCGGCAAGGAGCCGGTTGCGAGCGGCTCGGCGCATCCGAACATCTACCCGTATGACAAGTTCGCCGCCGGCGGGCGCGAGATCTTCCTCGGCGTGTCGAACGACGGCCAGTTCCGCCGCTTCTCCGCGCTGCTCGGAAAGCCGCACTGGGCGCAGGACCGCCGCTTTGCCTCCAACAGCCTGCGCAGCGAGAACCGCGCGGCGCTGCGCGGGCTGATCGAGGAGGCGCTGGAGGGACGCGACCTCGCCGAGCTCGCTGCCGAACTGATGGCCGGAGGCGTCCCGGCCGGCCTTGTGAGCCGCGTGTCGGAAGCGCTCGAGCATCCGCATACCGCGCACCGGGGCATGCGAGTGGCCAGGGACGAGTATCACGGCACCGGTATCCCGATCAAGCTTTCGCGCACACCGGGCACGGTGCGCAGCGCGCCGCGCGCCAAAGGGGCCGACACGCGCGCAGTCCTCCGCAGTCTCGGCTACGACGCCGGCACCATCGACAAGCTGATCTCGGAGGGGTCCGCGCTGTGAAATCCTGGCTTGCCGAGACGCGCGATTTCTCCTGGGACCGCCTGTGGGAGCGGTTCGACGGCGACAGGAAGAAAATGAACATCGCGCACGAGTGCATCGACCGGCACCGCGGCCGCGGCACCGCGGTGAGCGTCAAGTTCGCCGACGGGCACGCCGAGCACTACAGCTTTGCCGGGCTTGCCGACGACACCAGCCGCTTTGCGCACTGGCTCGCGCGCAACGGCGTGAAGAAAGGCGACCGGGTCGCCGTGCTGCTCGATCCTTCGCGCGCCTATTACGTCGCCATGTTCGGCGCGATCAAGTTCGGCGCGATCGCGGTGCCGCTGTTCACGCTGTTCGGGCCGGACGCGCTGGCCCTGCGCATTGGGGACTGCAAGCCCGCGATGCTCATTGCGGCCTGCGATGCGCCGCGCGAGCGCTTTCCCGGCGTCAAAGTCGTCAACGCCGACGCGGCGTTCTGGCAAGCATTGAGCCGCGAGTCCGCGCAGTTCGAGCCCTCCACCGCGGCTTGCGACCTCGCGGTATTCCAGTACACCTCGGGCACCACGCGCGAGTTGCCCGAGGCGGTGAAGCACACGCACCGTTCGGTGGTGACCTTGATGGTGGCGGCGCTCTACGGCGTCGGCCTCGAGCCCGGCGACCGCTATTTCTGTCCCTCCTCCCCGGCCTGGGGCCACGGGCTCTGGCATGGCACGATTGCGCCGCTCGCCCTGGGCATCCACATCGCCGCTTACGCCGGCAAGTTCGATCCGCTGCGCGTGCTCGAAGCGCTGCAGGAGTTCTCGATCGACAACTTTTCCGCGGCGCCGACCGTGATCCGCATGATCCGCAACTCCGACGCGATCGGGCGCTACCGCATAAAACTCGCCAAGCTCTCCTATACGGGCGAGCCCATGGACCTCTCCACCTGGGACTGGGCAAGCGAGAAATTCGGGCTCGCCCCGCGCAGCATGTACGGCAGCACCGAGGTCGGCGTGCTGGTGGTCAACTTTCCCGGCTTTCCCGACTACGAGGTCAAACGCGGCGCGCTCGGCATGCCGGTGCCCGGGCTCACGGTCGAGGTGATCGACATGGAAGGCCGCATATTGCCTGCGAACCAGTCCGGCGAGATTGCCGTGCGCCGCAAGGACGGCTGGTTCTACGTGAAGGACCGCGGCTACCGGGACGCCGATGGCTACATTTTCATCGAGGGACGGTCCGATGACGTGATCATCTCCGCCGGCTGGACCATGAGCGCGGTCGAGATCGAGAACACGCTGCTCAAGCACCCCGCGGTGGCCGAGGCCGCCGTGGTCGGTGTACCCGACGCGCTGCGCGGCCAGGTCGCCAAGGCTTTCGTCGTTGCCCGTAACGCAGGCGACGGCGTCGCACAGGACATCCAGGCTTTCATGAAAGCGCAGTTGAGCCGGCACGAGTACCCGCGCCATATCGAGTTCGTCGGCGAATTGCCGAAAACGCCGGCCGGCAAGATCAACCGCAAGGCGCTGCGCGACCGCGCCGCACAGAACTGACCAAGGAGAAGCCATGCAAGCCACGCAGGATGTAGAAGCGAAGGACGTGAAACGCGAGTTTCCGGGCATCACCAGCGAGGCGCTCGACGACCTGCGCCGCAGGATCGGCAAGAAGATCGAGAACACGGTCGAGCCGTGGTGCTACGAGGCGACGCGCGACAACATCCGCCACTACGCGCACGGCATCGGCGACGACAACCCGCTGTGGTGCGACCCGCAGTACGCGGCCGGCACGCAGTACGGCGGGCTGATCGCGCCGCCTTCGTTCATCTTCGCCTGCAGCCGCATCGTGAGCGGCTATGTCGGCGGCCTGCCCGGCATCCACGCGATGTTCGCGGGCTGCGATTTCACCTGGATGAAGCCGATCCGCAGGAACGCGCAGATCTCCACCAGCGCCTATCTCAAGGACTTGATCGAGCACGACACGAAGTTCGCCGGCCGCTCGGTGCAGCAGACCTACCACGTCGACTTCCATGACGAGACCGGCGACCAGCTCGCCGCCGCCGACACGTGGTGCTTCCGCACCGACCGCGACATCGCGCGTGAATCCGGCACCAAGTACACCGAGGCCAGGAGCCGCCCGACGCGCGTCTATACCCGGGCCGATCTCGACCGGGTCTATTCGCTGTACGCCAAGGAGGAAGTCCGCGGCGCGACGCCGCGCTACTGGGAGGACGTCACCGTGGGCATGGCCATGCCGGACATGGCCAAGGGCCCGATGACCGTCACCGGCTTCATCGCCTATGCGCAGGGCTGGGGCGGCCTGTATATCCGCGCCAACAAGCTCGCGTGGGACCTGCAGCGGAAGCACCCGAGCGCCGGCATCAAGAACCGCTTCGGGATTCCCGACTGTCCCGAGCGCGTGCACTGGGAGCAGGAGTTCGCGCTCAAGGTCGGCGCACCCGGCGCGTACGACTACGGCCCGGAGCGCTGCTCGTGGCTCAGCCACTACGTCACCAACTGGATCGGCGACGCCGGACGGCACGTGAAGCTCTACAGCGAGATCCGCCGCCACAATCCCGAGGGCGACCTGCTTTTCATCCATGGTGAGCTCACGCGCAAATTCGAGGAAGGCGGCAAGAAGGTCGTGGAGATCAAGTTGAACGCGGTGAACCAGGATGGCGAGCGCTCGGCGTTCGGCACCGCGGTCGCCGAGCTGCCCTCGCGCGGCAGGTAACGGCACCCGGAGGAGGAAGATGAAAATCCGTCAATCGCTTTTGTTGCTGGCCGCGCTGCTGGCCGTCTGCGGCTCGGCCTTCGCGCAGCCCTACCCCTCGAAGCCGGTGAAGATCATCGTCGCCTACCAGGCGGGCCAGGGCACCGACGTGGCGACGCGCCATTTCGCCGACCAGCTCTCGAGGGCGCTCGGGCAGAATTTCTTCGTCGAGAACCGGCCCGGCGCCGGCGGCAACATCGGCACCGAGGCGGCGGCCAAATCGCCGCCCGACGGCTACACGCTGATCATGGGCACGGTGGCCACGCACACCATGAACCAGCACATGTATGCGTCGCTCGGCTACGACCCGGAGAAGGATTTCGAGCCGGTCATCCTCACCGGCATGCTGCCGATGGTGATCTCGGCGAATCCGGCTTTTCCGGCGAACTCGATCGCCGACCTGATCGCCGCGGCCAAAGCTGCGCCGAACACGGTCAACGTCGCGCTGCCGAGCACCACCGCGCGCATCGTGTACGAGCTCTTCAGGCAGCGCAGCGGCGCGCCGGTCTTCGGTGTCGCCTACAAGGGCTCGGCGACTTCGATGACCGAGGACATGGGCGGTCAGGTGCCGTTGACGATCGACACGGTGACCGCGACGCGGCCGCTCGCCGCTTCCGGCAAGCTCAAGCCGCTGGCCATCACGACGCTCAAATCGAGCGAGCTGCTGCCGGGAGTCAAATCGGTCGCCGAGCAGGGCCTGCCCGGCTTCGAGGTCACCGCCTGGAACGCGCTCTACGCGCCCAGAGGCACGCCGAAAGCGATCGTCGACCAGCTCAATGCCGAAATGGCGAAGATCATCGCGCAGCCCGAGACGCGCGCGCGCCTGCTCGCGCTGGGATTCGAGCCCGCCAGCGGCTCGCCGCAGCAGCTGGCCGAATTCGGCCGCTCGGAACGCGAAAAATGGGGCGTGCTGATCAAGGCCGCGGGGATCCGGGCCGAATAGTCATACGAGCCCACCAAAAGTGGCAAAAGTGGGGTCAGAGTCGACTTTTCCTACACGAGGGAAGGACGTGCTTTGAGCGCCTCGCGCTC
>JANMXB010000050.1:0-3257 GCA_031380765.1 Pseudomonadota bacterium
AGCCGATCGCCGCGGCTTCGGCAAGCGGCAACACGGTGAGCGAAGTGAAGTACAGCAGCGTCGAGGCGCCGAGCATCAAACCGCGCACGACCTGGGTCTTCGGGCGGGTAGTCCTCAGGCGGCCGAGTTCGCCGCGTGCCACGAGGAAAACCGACAGCACGATGAGGTTGATCACATAACGCGCCCATACGACGCTGCCTACCGGATAGCTTTGCGAGAGGTATTTCGCGATCGTGTCCATCACCGAAAAGGTTGCGATCGCGATCACGATCAGCAGGATCCCGCGCAGCGGGTTGTGCGTTAACGCCATGGGCCCATTGTCTCGCGCCCCGTCACTGCAAGCCACACCGCAGGCTAAACTGCGCGCGATGGAAATCCTGCCCGCCGGCATCTCGCTGCCAGTGACCTTTGCCGTGCTCGGCGGCGCGATGCTCCACGCGGCCTGGAACACGATGCTCAAGTCGAGCGCGGACAAGCAGCTCGACACGGTGGCCATCGCCGTGGGCGCCGGCATCGCGGGCATTGCGGCCGTGCCGTTCCTCGAGTTGCCAGCGGCAGCCTCGCTGCCCTGGCTCGCGGCCTCTGCCGTCGTCCACATCGTTTACTTCGTCCTGCTTGCCGGCGCGTATCGGTGGGGCGACATCTCGTTCACCTATCCGATCATGCGCGGCGGCGGTCCGGTGATGGTCGCGGCAGCCGGCGCGGCGGTTTTCGGCGAGGTGCTGACCTGGGCGCAGACCGCGGGCGTGGCGTTCATCTGCGCGGGGATCCTCAGTTTCGCCATCGTGCGCGCGGCCGATCCGGGCGCGTTCAGGAAGGCGCTCGCCTTCGCGCTCGGGAACGCCGCGGTAATTGCCGCCTACACGCTGTTCGACGCCAAGGGCGCGCGCGCTTCCGGGAGTCCCGTCGCCTATGCGATGTGGTTCTTTGTGGCGAACGGGGCGGCGCTCTACTTGTATGGCGGCCTGCGGCGCGGCGCCGAAGTGCCGCGTTACCTTGCCGCCAATTGGAAACGCATGGCGGTGGGCGCGGTGTGCACTACCGGTTCGTACGCGATCGCGCTCTGGGCGATGACGCGGGCGCCGGTGGCGCTGGTCGCCTGCCTGCGCGAGACCTCGGTCGTCTTCGTCGCGCTGATCGGCGCGTTCTTTCTCGGCGAGCGCTTCACGGGGCGGCGGCTTTTCGCCACCGTCTGCGTGCTTGCCGGGCTGTTTGCTCTGCGCTTTTAGCGCCCCATCGCGGGGATTTCCGCGGCGCATGGTGGTGCATCCCCGCGCGATGATGCACCGCAACGGCGCGCCCCCGCCGCCGCCTTGACAGTGGCCGAACGCGAGAGACACTGAGCAAATTACGGGGTACACTGAGTAATATTCAGGGCGCGGACCGGGAGGGCAAATGGGCTGGCATGCGGTGGCCGATGACGAAGCGCTCGGCGACGACGAAGCGCTGGGCGTCAGGGTGGGCGAGGTGCCTGTCGCGATCGTTCGCGCCGGCGGCGCGTTATACGCGGTCCACAACGTCTGCACCCATCAGTACGCGCTGTTGTCCGACGGCTATGTCGAGGATGGCTGCATCGAGTGCCCGCTGCACCAGGGCCGCTTTGAGCTCACTACCGGCCGCGCGCTTTGCGCACCCGTCACCGAGCCGGTCAGGGTGTATCCGGTAAAGGTCGAGGACGGCAAAATCCTCCTCCAGCTCGGCGACTAGAGCCTGCGATGACCGCATCCGAACGCATCCTCATCATTGGCGCCGGGCAGGCGGGCGGCCGCGCCGCCGAGGCACTGCGCATTGCCGGCCACACCGGCCCCATCACGCTCGTGGGCGACGAGCCCGAGCCGCCTTACGAGCGCCCCGCGCTTTCCAAGAGCGTGCTGCTCGGTGATGAAGCGCCCGAGTCGACCCATATCCATCCGCGCGACCTCTGGCGCGCAAAAGACATCGAACTGCTTTGCGGCGTGCGCGCCGAAGCGATTGCGCCCGCGAGCCGCAGCGTGATGTTGTCCGACGGCAAGCGCATGGATTACGCGCAACTGATCCTCGCCACCGGCAGCCGCGTGCGGCCCCTGACCGGCGTGGACGACACGCTGGGCGGCGTGCATTACCTGCGTACCATCGCAGACTGCCGGCGTTTGGCGCAGGATCTGCTTCCCGGGCGCCGGATGGTGGTGATCGGCGGCGGATTCATCGGCCTGGAAGTCGCCTCGTCAGCGGCAAAGCTCGGCCTCAAGGTCACGGTGGTGGAACGCCAGCCGTCGCTGCTCGAGCGGGCCCTGCCGTCCGAGATCGCCGCGGCTATTGAACGCATGCATGTTGCGCGCGGCGTCGAGGTACGCCTTGGCGCGACCGTTTCCGCTCTGCAGGCCGGGTCAAGCGTCGCGTCGGTGGTTCTCGGCGACGGCACCGGGATTCCCGCGGAAGTCGTGGTGATCGGCATCGGCATCATTCCGAACACGGAACTGGCCGAAAGCGCGGGGGCGGCATCCGCCGACGGCGTGGTGACGGACGAGTACGGCCGCACGAACGTCGAGGGCATCTGGGCGGCGGGTGACGTGACCAGCCACTACAACCCGGTCCTCGGTCGCCGCGTGCGGCTCGAGTCGTGGCAGAACGCGCAGAACCAGGCGATCGCGGTCGCGCGAAACGTAGTCGATGCGATCGGCACTGCCGGCAAGCCGGTCGCGTACGCGGAAGTGCCGTGGTTCTGGTCGGATCAGCACGGGGTGAACATCCAGATGGTCGGCATGGCCGTCCCGGGCGCGCGTACCGTCTGGCGCGGCGATCCGGCGGCGGGGCGTGCGATCGCGTTTTCGATGGTCGATGAGCGTATCGTTTGCGCTACCGCATTCAATGCGGGCGGCGAGATCCGCTTCGCCCGCAAGCTCATCGAGGCGCGCGCGCCTGTCGACAAGCGCGCGCTCGCGGACGGTGGAAGAAAACTCAAGGAACTCGCCGCGGAGCGCGCGGCGGCTTAAGCCAGCACGAGGCGGGATACAGGAGGCCAGCATGTTCAGCGCAAATACAGTCATCGGCCAGACCGGCAGTTTTGCCAAGGAAAAGCGCCAGGAGGCCGGCTTCGAGTTCAAGTGGCCTGCCGAAGGGCTCACCACGGTCCCGGACTGGATCTACACCAGCCCCGAGGTCTATGAGCGCGAGGTCGAGCGGATATTCCATGGGCGCACGTGGAATTTCGTCGCGCTGGAAGCCGAGATCCCGAACCCGGGGGACTACAAGCGCTCGTTCGTCGGTCCGACGCCGGT
>JANMXB010000063.1:0-3148 GCA_031380765.1 Pseudomonadota bacterium
CGCGCGTGGGCATGTCGATGCCATAGACGTTCGGGAACCGCACCGGCGGCGCCGCGGAGGCGAAATAGACCTTGCGCGCACCGGCCTCGCGCGCCATCTGCACGATTTCCTGGCTGGTGGTGCCCCGCACGATCGAGTCGTCGACCAGCATCACGTTCTTGCCCTTGAACTCCATGCCGATCGCGTTGAGCTTCTGGCGCACGGATTTCCTGCGCACGGCATGTCCGGGCATGATGAAGGTGCGCCCGATATAGCGGTTCTTGACGAATCCCTCCCGGTACACGACGCCCAGGCCCTGCGCGAGCTGCATCGCCGAGGGCCGGCTCGAATCGGGAATCGGGATCACGACGTCGATCTCGAGATGCTTGTAGTGCTTCCTGATCTTCTCCGCGAGCGCCTCGCCCATGTTGAGGCGCGTTTCGTAGACGGACACGCCATCGATGAGCGAATCCGGCCGGGCGAGGTAGACGAACTCGAAGATGCAAGGGTTGAGGGTCGGGTTCGGCGCGCACTGCTGGCTGAAGAAATTGCCGTCTTCGTCGATGAACACCGCCTCGCCCGGCGCGATGTCGCGCAGGACGCGAAAGCCCAGCGCGTCGATTGCGACGCTTTCGGACGCCACCATGTATTCCGGGCCGGCTTCGGTTTCGTTGATGCCGATGACCGCGGGCCGGATGCCGTACGGGTCGCGGAAAGCGAGCACGCCGTAGCCGGAAATCATCGCCGTCACCGTGTAGGCGCCCTTGCAGCGGCGATGCACATTGGCGACCGCGGAAAAAATGGTCTGCGGATCCAGCCTCAGCTTGACCGAGCCTTTTTCGAGCTCGTGCGCAAGCACGTTGAGCAGCACTTCGGAGTCCGAGCTGGTGTTGATGTGCCGCAGGTCCTGGCGGAACATTTCTTCCTTGAGCTCATCGGAGTTCGTGAGGTTGCCGTTGTGGCCAAGCACGATGCCGAAAGGCGAATTCACGTAGAACGGCTGCGCTTCGGCAAGGTTGGAGGCGGAGCCCGCCGTCGGGTAGCGGCAGTGCGCGATGCCCATGTTGCCGGGAAGCGAGCGCATGTTGCGCGTGCGGAAGACATCGCGGACCTGCCCGTTGCCTTTCTGCATGTGAAAGGACTTGTACTCGCTGGTGACGATGCCGGCTGCGTCCTGGCCGCGGTGCTGGAGCAGCAGCAGCCCGTCGTAGAGCAGCTGGTTTACCGGCGAGCGGGCGACGATGCCGAGAATCCCACACATGGAAGTGCTCCGACGCGGCTAAGGGTCAATCATAGCGCAGGCGCTGCGCAAACGAGTCCGGCAGCCAGGGCTTCAGCGCCAGGGCCGCCCGCTTGAGCGGCTCGCCGCTCATGGATTCTTTCCACCAGGCCTGCTGGGGCGCGCTCGTGAGCCCGGCAGCGAGCACCGCCACCAGCACCAGGAGCAAGCCGCGGGCGATTCCGAACAGCGCCCCGAGCGCCTTGTCGAGCGGCCCGAGCCCCACCGCGCTCACCAGCCTGGACATCAGCATTCCGACCAGAGCCGAGCAAATCAGGGCGGCAATGAAAATTGCAAGGAACGCCGCCAGCGTGCGCAGGGTGTCGCCCGCAATCGCCTGCGGCAGGTGCGCAGCCAGCGGCCCGGCAAAAAGGTTCGCGGCCAGGAAAGCGATGATCCAGCCGCCAAGCGACACGATCTCGCGCACCACCCCGCGCAGCGCGCTCCAGACCATCGACAGCGCCAGCACAGCAATGATGCCGTAGTCCAGCCAGGTCATTTCGCAACGGGATTTGCGGGATTGAGGCCAAGCGCCTTGGCCCGTTCACGCCCCTTCTCGGCGGCCTCCTTGGAAGCGAACGGCCCCAGCCTCACGCGGGTCACCGGCCCTTTCGCCGTGGCTACCGTCTCGGTGTAGTGCGCGAGCCTGGCTTCCGTGAGCTGGTCGGTGATTTCCTTGATCTTGTCCGGGCTCGCGAATGCGCCCACCTGGACCAGGAACTGCTCGGCCGGTGCGGCGGCAACCTTCTTTTCGGCCGGCTTGACCAGCGGGGCTTGCGCACCTGCCTTGGGCGGCTCCGGCGCGGGTGCCGAAGCCTTCTCTTCGGGCTTCGGCGCTTCGCCTTGCGCCGCGGGCTTGGGCGCCTCTGATTGCGCCGCGGGCTTGGGCTGCGCTTTGGGCGTGAATTTGGTGCCCTCCTCGCTCGGGATGCGGATGCTGACCGTGGGCGTGTTGGGCCGCGGCTCCGGATCGAACACCATGGGAAGGACGATCACCGCGAGCAGAACGAGGGCGATGGCCCCGACCAGGCGGCGCCGGCCGCGCTTCTGCAGTGTATTTACGTCCTGCGCCGCGTCCCGGTTCTTTTTCGATGTCGCGTTCGAGCGCTCGGCCATTTTTCTCAGCGGTTTCCCGGGCTTGCCTGCATGGAAAGATGCTGCATCACTTCCGCAACGGTCAGGAAGGACCCGAAAACCGCGATTTTATCAGCTTCGCCCGCCTGCCCTCGCGCCGCCTCGAAGGCCAGCACCGGCGTTGCATGCAGGTCGCGAGGCGCTATGACGCCAACGGCCGCAAGCACTTCGGCAAGCTGGGAGGCGGACGCTCCGCGCGGGCCGCCAAGCGTCGCGAGGTGCCATCGGGTGATGCGGGGAGAAACGGCGCGCACGACCCCTGCGAGATCCTTGTCCCGCAACGCTCCGAAGACCGCGTGAGTCTCGGGCGCGAATCCGCTGTCGGTCAGGTTGGCAGCGAGGTTGCGCGCCGCCTGGGGATTGTGCGCGACGTCGAGAATCACGCTGGGACGCCCGGGCAACATCTGAAAGCGTCCCGCGATTTCCACCTCGGCCAGACCGCGGCGAATGTCCTGCATGGCCACGGGCAGTCTGGCGCGCAATGTGTCGAGCGCCGCGATCGACGCTGCGGCGTTGACGAGCTGGATCGGGCCGCGCAGCGCGGGATAGGCGAGCGCGGGCCGGTTGCCGCCCGGGCCCCAGTACACCCATTGCGCGCTTTGCGCCGTGAATCCGAAATCGCGCCCGCCGAGGAGGAGTTGGGCGCCAACCGCGGCGGCGACGTCCAGAACCGACTGCGGCGGTTTCGAGTCCGCAATCACCGCAGGCCGCCCGGCCCGAAAAATACCCGCCTTCTCGCGGCCGATGTCTTCGCGG
>JANMXB010000064.1:0-6785 GCA_031380765.1 Pseudomonadota bacterium
CCGGCCCGTCAGGCCCGCAAACGACTGCAATGAGGCTGGCATGAGCGCACCGATTCTACGCGCCGCTGAAATCGAGGACTCGTGAGCGGACGCCCGCTCAGTCCACGCGCGCGCCCGAATCCTTGACGACCTTGGTCCAGCGTCCGAGCTCGGAGCGGATATAGGCGGCATAGTGCTCGCTGGTTCCCCCCAGGGGCTCGGCACCCTGGGTCGCGAGCCGCTGGCGCAGGTCCGCGTTCTGCACCGCCTTGTTGATCTCGGCGTTCAGGCGCGCCACGATTTCCCTGGGCGTCGCGGTCGGCACCACGATTCCCTGCCAGGCGCTCATTTCGAAACCGGGCAGCCCGGCGGCTTCCTCCAGCGTGGGCACGTCGGGCAGCGCGGCGGAACGCCGCGGAATCGCGATCGCCAGGGCACGCAGCCGGTTGTCCTTCACGTAGGGCAGCACGGTGTTGATGGTGTCTATCATCATCTGCGTCTGCCCGCCGGCCACGTCCACCAAGGCCGGCGCGCTGCCCTTGTACGGAATGTGCTGGACCGTCAACCCCATCTGGGATGCGAACAGCGCGCTCGCGAGATGCGTGATCGTGCCGGAACCCGATGACGCGTAATTCATCCTGCCCGGATTCGCCTTTGCATAGGCGACCAGCTCCCGCACGTTCTTTGCCGGCAGCGCCGGATTGATCACCAGCACCAGCGGCACCGTCGCGGTCAAGGCGACTGGCGCATAGTCCTTCAGCACGTCGTAGTTGAGCTTTGCATAGAGCGAAGGCGCAATCGAGATCGCCGAGGTGTTGTAGAAGATCGTGTACCCGTCGGCCGGCGCCTTCGCGGCTTCGGCGGCGGCGATGTTGCCGCCGGCGCCGGGCTTGTTGTCGACGATCACCTGCTGGTTCATCGACTCGCCCAATTTCAAGGCGAAGATGCGCGCGTTGATGTCGGTCGGCCCGCCCGGGGGAAAGGCGAGGATCATGCGGATGGGTTTGGAGGGATAGGGTTGGGCGAGGGCGGGGAGGGAAAGCAGGGCGAACAGCAGAAAAGCAATTCGTTTCATTTGTGTTTCCTCTCGAGAACAGTCTTCGCGGTTTTGCTTTTCATATCTCTCAAATCAAAATCGGCAGAGGAAGAAAGCAATGCGCCCGAAGTTCATTCCGGTTTTACTCCTGCGTCGCGCGCGACTTTCTGCCAGCGCGCCATTTCCTGCCTGATGTAGGCGCCGAACTGCTCCGGCGTCGAAGGCGAAGACTCCGCGCCGTGCTGCGCGAACTGGTCCTTTACGTCCTGGGAGGCGAGCACCTTGACCAGCTCCCGGTTCAGCCGCTCGACGACTTCCCTGGGCGTGCCTGCCGGCACGACAATGCCCTGCCAGGAGCTCACGTCGAAACCGGGGTAGCCAAGCTCGGCCACGGTCGGCAACGCCGGCGCCATCGACGATCTTTTTAAAGTGGTCACTGCCAGGCCGCGCGCCTTGCCGGAGCGCACCTGGGGGTACAGCGAAGAGAAAGGATCGAACAGGACCTGGATCTGTCCGCCGACGAGGTCGGTGATCGCGGGCGAGCTGCCTTTGTAGGGGACGTGATTCATCCTGATTCCCGCCGCGGCATTGAAGAACTCCACCGCGAGGTAGATCGAGCTCCCGGCGGTGCCGAAATTGAGCCTGCCCGGCTGCGCCTTGGCCAACGCCACCAGCTCGCCCAGCGTCTGCGCGGGGACCGACGGATGCACGGCGATGACGAGGGGCTGGATCGCAACCATCGAAACCGGGGCGAAACTGGCCACCGGATCGTAAGGCAGCTTCGCAAAGGTCACCACGTTGATCGCAAGCGTGCTGATGTTGCCCATGGTGAGCGTGTAGCCGTCGGCCGCGGCCTTCGCGCCGATCTCGGCGCCGATCACGCCGCTGGCGCCGGCGCGATTCTCCACCACCACGGGCTGGCCGAATTCGACGGAAAGTTTCTGCGCGACGACCCGCGAGCTGATGTCGGTCACGCCGCCCGGGGGAAACGGAACCACGAGCCGCAGCGGCTTGTTCGGAAATTGCGCGCTGGCCAACGCGCAAAAAGCGAGACCCACTATTGCAAGCGCGATTCTCATTGCGGGAACTGCAGCACGAGCACTTCGGCGCCTTCGCCTTCCGCGCGCACCTCGACCGGCTCCTCGTCCGGCGTAACGAATACTGTCGCCCATCGCCCAAGGACCCCTTCCGCGATTTGCGCGCGACCGGCCGCGACCACATAGAAGCGGCCGAGGCCGCCGGCGTGCGCGGGCGCCGTAGCCGAACCATTGGGCGGAATGCGCAGCATCCAGCCGCCCACGCCGTCGGACTGCGGCGGAAGGGCCTGCTCGCAAAATGCTTCCGTCCTCTGCGAGCAGTCTTCGCTGACCTCGAGCGGCGCGCCGAGCACCTGCCGCTTGGGGCCCTTGCGCATCTCATCGCGGCTCTCGGGCAGGAATTTCGCGCCGAAGTCCATGCGCGGGCGCAGCGTGAAGTACCACAGCCCGTCCGGTCCCGAAGTGATCGGTCCATAACCCGTATGCGCGCCCGCGTAGTGCACGCTCAGGGGCCGGACCGGGTGCCGTCCGAAAGTTCCGCCGCCCTGCACGACGACCTGGAACTCGTCCTGTAGGTGGAAATGCGGAAGGATCACCGAATCTGCGTCCTGCTCGACCAGGAAGGATTGCGGCGCGACGAATCCGTCCGGCGGCGAAGCGATGAATTCGCTCTTGAAATACCCCGTGCCGTTGGCCAGCGTGAACTTGCTGCGGTTGGCCAGCGCCTGGCCGTGCGTGCCGGTTCTGATCACCCTTGCCTCCCTGAGAATGGCAAAGTGTATGCCACCGCAGGAGGGTGCGCTCAGCGCTCGTTCGGCGTTTCGCCCCTCAAAACAGACGGCCGCCCGGCCCACTCACGCGAGCGTCCGGGGGCAGCGCCCAAGCGAAGAGAGGTTCAGCCCCTGCCGAGATTGCGGATCACATCGACAACCAGGGCAGTTCCGGGCGACAGCAACACGATGTCGTTGCCGACGCGCACATAGCGGTAACCCGCGGGCGGCGTGCCCAACTGGACCAGCAGCGGCTGCGGCACCGGATAGGTGACGACCCCGGCCGGCAGCGGCTGGCCGGTCACCCAGCCTTTCTTCGCCTGGCCCGGCGGCATGCAGCCGTTATGCTTTTTGGCCAGGCCCGGCGGGCAGTGGCCCGACCGGAACTGCTCGTCGTAATAGTGGCTCACGTACGTGCGGTGTTCCGGGGTGAACCGCACCGTCGGGTTGACCACGGCATTGGGCGCTATCACTACCCGGCGATGGTCCTCGCGCTGCGCCTCATTTCTCTCGAATTTGTGGCCCCGTTCAGCGCTGCGATCGTCGTCTTTTTCATGTTTCTGGCCGGCGTTGCCGCGGTCGCCACCGCCACCGCCTTTTTCAGCCCAGACCGGCGTGCTTGCAAGAACACCCGCGAACACCAGCGCCACAGCGCGGCTTGCGGGAGAAAGAATGAGTTTCATTGGGGGTACCTCCGTGGGTTGGCCAGCTACACACACTAACGAGCGGCCCGCAGACGCGGCTGTCGGAAAAGGTCAGATTTACGCGCAGGGGTTTGTCCTACAGGGTTCTTACGGTCCGCCGGTGCTGCGTTTCGTCCCACAAAACCAGCATTTCGTCACACTCCGCTCGTGCCCGACCGCCCGGGCGCGGAAACTGGCCTGCCACCGACCGTACAATCCACCTGACCCGAAAGGAAACGCCATGGAACAACAGGACCTCGTCCGCATCGCACGCCGGCGCGGCGGCCACGGCGCCCGCTGAAGACCATGCCCCCGACCTACTCCGCCGGCGTAGCGCGCTACCTGATCGGCACCATTGTCCTCAGCACGGTGATCGCCGCTGCGCTCACGGCGTTCGGGAATCACCGTCACGGCTTCGGCTCCAATTTCGTCTACAGCCAGTGCATCGGCACGCTCACTTACGCGACCATCGACCTGCCGCGCCGGATGCTCTGGCCGCAAGGGCCTCCGTCATTGCTGCCGATGCTGGGGCTGGTGCTGCTCGCCGCGCCTGTGGGGTGGTTCGGCGGCTCCTTCATTGCGAGCGCGCTGCTCGGGGATCCCTGGGGACCTTCCACGCTCGGACTGCAGGCGGTGCTTGGATTTCTGGCGCTGACCGCAGGCGCGGGCCTCGCCGGCTGCTATTACTTCTGGACGCGCGAGAGGCTGATGGTAAGCGAGGCCGGCGCGGCCGAAGCGCGCCTCAAGCTGCTGCAGGCCCAGATCGAGCCGCATTTCCTGTTCAATACGCTCGCCAACCTGCAGGCCCTCATTGGCGTCGATCCCGAACGCGCGCAGGCGATGCTGCGCCATCTCGACGGATACCTGCGCGCGACGCTGGCGACCACGCGCAACGACCGCGGCACGCTCGCCGGGGAATTCGCATTGCTCAAAGGCTATCTCGAGATCCTCGCCATCCGCATGGGGCCGCGCCTCGCCTACGAACTGGAGCTGCCGGCCGAACTCGCGGAGGCCACCCTGCCGCCAATGCTGCTGCAGCCGCTGGTGGAAAATGCACTCCGGCACGGGCTCGAGCCCAAAGTCGAGGGCGGCAAGGTGCGAGTCAGCGCGCGTGAGGAGGCCAAGCAGCTCATCCTGCTGGTGGAGGACACCGGGAGGGGGTTATGCAACAGCGACACCGCCGGCACCGGCGTCGGCCTTGCCCATGTGAGGCAAAGGCTGGCGGCCGTGTATGGCGGCACGGCTTCCATGCAAACCGGCGAAAATGCAGGCGGCGGGGTACGCGTTACGCTGCGCCTGCCGCTGCAAAAATGAATCCCCGCGCCCTCATCGCCGAAGACGAACCGCTGCTCGCCGCGAGCCTCAGCGCCGCGCTGGAAATTGCGTGGCCGGAACTCGAAGTGATTGCCCTCGCGCCCAATGGGCTGGAGGCGGTGCGCCTGATCGAGGCGCAAAGGCCCGATGTGGCCTTTCTCGACATCCGCATGCCGGGCCTCACTGGCCTGGAGGTCGCCGCCGACATCGCCGACCGCCTGGACGAAGGCTCGCCCGTGCCCAAGCTCGTGTTCGTCACGGCGTACGACGAGTTCGCGGTGAAAGCGTTCGAGCTCGCCGCGGTGGACTACCTGTTGAAACCGGTCAGCCCGGAACGGCTGGTTCTGACTGTCGAACGGCTGAAGGCTGCGCTCATCGCATCCGCGCGGCCCGGCGGTGACGAGCTCGCGCAGCTCGTGCAGAAGCTGCAGAGAGTGATCGGAGCGCAAACGCCGCAAGCCGGCGAGCGGCTCACGATCCTCCGCGCTTCGGTCGGCAATTCGGTGCGCATGGTGCCGGTTGAGGAGGTCTGCTACTTCCAGGCCGCCGACAAATACACGAGCGTGGTGACGCGGGAAGCCGAAATGCTCATCCGCACGCCGCTCAAGGAACTCCTCGCGCAGCTCGAACCCGCGCGCTTCAGGCAGATTCATCGCGGGACGATCGTCAACCTCGCCGAAGTCGCCGCCGCATCGCGCGACGAGTCGGGACGGCTCTGCGTGCGGCTGAAGCACCGCAAGGAGAGCCTGCCCGTCAGCCGGGTGTTCGCCGAGCTGTTCCGGCCGCAGTAGCCGGGGTTATTTGGCGGCCTTGGCGGCCTGGCGGTCCGTCTTCAGTTTCTCGCGATCGGATTTCATCTTCTGGCGGTCGGCCTTGAGGTGCGCCCTGTCGGCGGCAACGGCGTCCTTGTTGCCCGCGGCACGGTCCGCCTTGAGCTTTTCGCGGTCGGCCTTGAGCGCGCGCCCGTCGGACTTGACGGCGGCACGGTCGGCCTTGAGCGTGCCGGGCGCCGGCGCTTGCGCGAGCGCAGCACCACCGAAGGCCGTGAGTACTGCAAGCACGAGGACTTTGAGATTTTTCATGATGCTCCCCTTTGGTTGTTCCGGAACCAGGGGGCTCCGGACCCTGCAAATCCATTAACGGGCGATGCGGCGAATGGTGTACATCGCGCCGCAAGCATCAATGCCGCAGCGCAGTAACCGGTACGGTAAACTTTGGGGTTATGACAACGTCATCCCACCCCACCGCATCGCACTCCAATTTCATCCGCAGCATCGTCGAGCACGACCTCGCGGCCGGAAAATTCGACGAGCGCAACGCGCGTCTCAACGATCCCGCGAAGATCCGCACGCGGTTTCCGCCCGAGCCCAACGGCTATCTGCACTACGGCCACGCCAAGAGCATCTGCCTCAACTTCGGCCTGGCGCGCGACTACGGCGGCGTATGCCACCTGCGGTTCGACGACACCAATCCCACCAAGGAAGAGCAGGAATTCGTCGATTCGATCATCGATGCCGTTCACTGGCTGGGGTTTTCGTGGGAAGCCGATGGCGCGAACCACCAGTTCTTCGCCTCGGACTATTTCGACAGGCTCTACAGCTACGCCGAGCACCTGGTGACGCGCGGTCTCGCGTATGTCGACAGCCAGAGCGCAGACGAGATGCGCGCAAGCCGCGGTTCGCTCACGCAGGGCGGGCGCGACAGCCCTTTTCGGAACCGCTCCGTCGAGGAGAACCTGCGCCTCTTGCGCGAGATGAAGGAAGGCAGGTACCCGGACGGCGCGCATGTCGTGCGCGCGAAAATCGACATGGATTCGCCCAACATCAACCTGCGCGATCCCGCGATGTACCGCATCCGCCACGCGCATCACCATCGCACCGGCGACAAGTGGTGCATCTATCCGACCTACGACTGGGCGCATGGCGTGTCGGATGCGATCGAGCGCGTCACGCACTCGATCTGCACG
>JANMXB010000074.1:0-2018 GCA_031380765.1 Pseudomonadota bacterium
TTACTGGCTTCGGCATACTGTCTCCTATCAGACGTCATGGTATGCCTCAAACACAAAACTCCTTACAGGCTCATCGATGCCCATGACGGGCAGCACGGTCAGCACCGCGACGACAACCAGCGCGGCCTTGACCGTGCGCGCGAGGACGACCCGCATGCTTGAGTGGAGCGCCTCGGCGCGCATCAGCCGGCCTTCGGCGACACTTCCGGCCCACAGCGCAAGCAGAAGCGTCGCGAGGATCCAGAAAGCCGTTTCCAGGGCCATCATCAGCGAGAATTTCTGCTTGCCGATGGTTACCTTGATGCCCTCGAGCAACTCCTGGATCTCCGGAAGCAGGCCGGTCAGGTAAAGCGCCACGGCCGCCCATACCACCATTGCAATCGCCCGCTCCCACGCCGCGAGCATGCCTCCCGGCGGGAACGCAAGTCGCAGCAGGTAGACCACGAACCGGATTCCGGCCAGCGAGGCGAACACCGGGATCGCCACCGAAAGAATGTTGGTGTGGCTCCAGCGCGAAAGCACGCCGCGCCCGAGGACCAACAGGACCACGACCATCAGCGGAAAGAAAATCCGGTTGAAGCCGCCGGCGCCGACCTTCAGGGCCGTCGATTGCCCTTGCGTCGTGCGTACCCGCACGAGGCGCGACAGGAGGTAGGCCAGCAGGACGCAAATAACGAGAGCGCCCGCCTGCAGAAGCAGATCGGGTTGCCTCAGGTCGTCCCACAGCCCTCCGAGGAGGTTATCGAAGCGGATATTGGGCACTTGGCAGCCGATCGGGACGCGGCTTCTGCCGCGGTTCTGGGGTCAGAGGTTCGTATGGAACCGCAGGCTGTAGAAATTCGCCGGCCCGCGATCCTGATTATATCCGGGGTTCGCAATGCGCTGATATCCGCCCGAAAGCCACGCGCGGCCGCCCAGATGCAGGCTGTAGAAGAGCTCGATGATTTTCTCGCTCGCGTAGTTCAGCCGGCCATCGCCGAGAAAAAATCCCTGCCCGCCGGCTGCGAGATAGTCGCGATGCTCGCGGCCAAGGCCGTTCAGGTAGAACGCAGCGCCCGCGCTGTCGCCGCTGCGCGACCAGCGTTCCCCCTTGGCCAGAAGCCCGGCGGACAGCGATCGGTCGATCTCGGTGAACGCAAAGGTTTCGGTCTTGCCGTCGTTCCAGGCGGCGCGCACGTAGCCGCCGACATGCTCCGCAAGTTCGGCCTGCACACCGGCTCCGATGCCGGACTTGGACTGCAATCTGCGAACGTTGGAAACGTCTGGCACGCCTCCGGCCGCAATCGCATCGTCGAACGAGCCCGAAATCGCCCGGTTGCGGAAAACCAATAGCCGCGCTACTGCGTCGCGGCCGGCAAGTTTGAAAGGCAGCTCGGCTTCCGCGACGTCTCCGTAATGACGTCCCATTCGCCCATCGAGCCTGAGACCGTTCGACTCGCTCGGCATGGCGAACCGGCCCGCCCGCAGTGAATAACGCGGCGTAATGTATTCCGCGGCGATTCCCCGCGTATAACCGCGCGCATCGGCGGGAAAATCCCAGGCGCCGTAGGTGAGCGACGCCCAGTTCATGAACTGCGTGCGCGCATCGCGGCTGTAGTCCACGGCGTCGAAAACATCCAGCGCCGAGAGCACCCCGGCCGTCAGCACAAAACGCTCCGCCGCGTAGCGGGTCTTGACCTGATTGGCTTCGGACGCCTGCTCTTCGAAATCTCCTGCGAGGTTCCACGTCTTGCGCAGAAAAGCCCTGGCCGTATACAAGATCGGGTCCGCCCCGGAGGTTCGGGCGAGCTCGCCGTTGCTGAATCCCGCCGTCCCCTGCAGCTGCGAGAACGGCACGCCCTGGGTTGCTTCCGGATTGAAGTAAATTTCCAGACCGTCCCGGAGCCGCGCTCCAAGAAACATCGTGGACGTGAATGAATAGCTTCCCGCCCGTGCCGCGCCCAAACTCTTGGGCCCGGCATAGAGCGAGGGAAAAGCCGGCTTGGTCTGGCGCAGGTAGGTGGACTGAAGGTGCATTT
>JANMXB010000079.1:0-2704 GCA_031380765.1 Pseudomonadota bacterium
GGCGCCGCGGTCGGCGCGGGCTGCGACCTCTCGACCATGTGCGACATCCGGATCGCGGGCCGCAGCGCCACCTTCGCCGAGAGCTTCCTGCGGGTGGGGCTCGTTTCCGGCGACGGCGGCGCGTGGTTCCTGCCGCGCGCCGTGGGGATGTCCAAAGCCTGCGAAATGACTTTCACGGGCGACTTCCTCGACGCTGAAGAGGCCGCGCGCATCGGCCTGGTGTCAAAAGTGGTCGACGACGACAAGCTCATGGACGAGGCGCGCACGCTGGCTTCCCGCATCGCAGCCCATCCGGTGCATTCGCTGCGTCTGACCAAGCGGCTGCTGCGCGATTCGCAGCACGTCAGCCTGCCGATCGCCCTGGAGATGGCTTCGTCCATGCAGGCGCTGGTTCAGCACACGAAAGACCAGCACGAGGCGGTCCTCGCCTTCAGCGAAAAGCGCAAACCGAAGTTCGAGGGGCGCTGATCCGGGCGGTTCAGGAGCGCGTGGGATAAATCCTACAACCTGTCGATGACGAGCTGGTTCGGCCACGAAGACCAGCTCGAGCAGATTGCCGTGGACATCGACGCGGCCCTGGCCGAAGACGGCCAGTTCAACCGCGAGCTGGGCTCGATCGGGTTGGACCTGGCGCTGTTCTCTGCTGCTGTGCGCTGTGGCATAGCTTCGCGCAAGGCTCCGCCTTCGAGGCTGGCACCCCAGGGCGCCGCCCTGCACGCCTGAGAGAACAGGGACCCCAAATAAAAAGGACACGTATTTCGACGTGTCCTTTGAGTACTGAAAGCTAAACGGGCTTGCACCCGTCAACCCGGGGGCTTCAGCCAAGCAGCACTCATCGTCATTGTCGCAAACGACGGCGCGCTTCGAAGTCGGACACGGTCAGCACGCGGCGTAGGAATCAGCCTACGAGGATCGGCCCGCCCGCGATAGCCAGTTGTCGGAACAGGGGCGATGCCGCAAACTTGGGCATGCAAACAGGCCTCTACAGTTATCCCGGCACGGCCAGAATCTCGTACGGCACCGGATTTGAGGACGCGCTTGCGCGCGAGCTGGAGCTTACCGGCGCGCGCCAGGTCTTCGTACTCGCCAGCGGCACGCTGGAGTGCACGACTGACGTCGTCCGACGTGTGGAGAAAGTGCTCGGCCCACGCTTCGCCGGTCTCTGTTCGAAAATAGGCGCGCACACGCCGCGAATCGACGTGGTGGCAGCCGCGAACTCGGCGCGCGCCGCGGGAGCGGACTTGCTGCTCACGGTCGGCGGCGGTTCGGTGACCGACGCGGCCAAGATGGTCGTCATCTGCCTGGCCAACAACATTACCGATGCCGCGCAGCTCGATGCTTTGAGCGTGAAGATCGGCGCGGACGGCAAGTCGGTCCGCCCGGACTACAACGCGCCGACGGTCGCCTCGGTGATCATCCCGACCACGCTCTCGGCCGGCGAATTTTCCGCAAGCGCGGGTTGCACCGATACGCTCCGCGGCGTGAAAGAAGTGTTCGTCCAGCCCAAGGCGGTGCCGCGCACGGTGATCCTCGATCCGGCGGTCACCGTGCATACGCCCGAATGGCTCTGGCTTTCCACCGGCATCCGCGCGGTCGACCACGCGGTAGAAGACCTGTGCTCGATCAACGCGAAGCCGTTCTCGGATGGCACCTCGTTCCATGCGCTGCGCCTGCTCGGGCGCGGACTGCGTGCGGTGAAGCGCGCTCCGGCCGACATGGAGGCGCGCCTGGACTGCCAGCTAGGCTCGTGGATGTCGATCATCGGGAGCAGCGCCGGCGTCGAGAAAGGGGCCAGCCACGGCATCGGCCACGTGCTTGGCGGCACCGCGGGCGTTCCGCACGGCTACACTTCGTGCGTAATGCTGCCGCACGTCATGCGTTTCAACCTGCCCGTCAACGGCGAGCGGCAGAAACTCGTGAGCCAAGCGCTCGGGCAGCCCGGAGTACCGGCCGCCGACCTTTTGGCCGCGCTGATTGCCGAGCTCGGGCTGCCGCGTACTCTGCGCGATGTCGGAGTCAAGGCCGGGATGCTCGATCGCATCGCCGAGGAGTCCATGCACGACCGGTGGATCCACACCAACCCGCGCAGGATCGAAGGCCCTGCCGTGGTACGGCAGCTGCTCGACGCAGCCTGGTGAATGTACCAGTAGCAGTACAAAAATAGGCAGGAGAATGGCTCCAGGAGCCATTCTTTAAAAGCAATTCTTAAGGATTCGCGGCCGCTCCAAAGCGGAAGCTCGACGCGGTCACGCCGCCGAACAGGTTTTCCTCGTGGTACACGACCGCGGCTTTTTCATTCTCCGCAGCTCCGACCGCGACCATAAGGGGAAGCAGATGGTCTTCCTGCGGGTGGGCCTGGCGGGCCGCGGGGGCCTCGCTCCAGCGCTTGAGCTTGTTTGCACGCTCGGCGGGCGCGGACGCGACGAGCGTTTGCTGCAGCCAGTCGTCGAAGGTTTTGGATACCTGTTTCGCGCCCGGACCGAACTGGCGCAGGTTGTGGTAGCTCAGGCCGCTGCCGACGATCAGGACGCCTTCGTCTCTCAGCGGTGCGAGGGCTCTGCCCAGCGCCATGTGCTCTTCGGGGTCGTAGCCGGACTTGAGCGACACCTGCACTACCGGCACATCCGCTTCGGGATACATGATCACCAAAGGCGTGAACGTGCCGTGGTCGAACCCCTGCTGTGGATCGAGCTTTGCCTGGAGG
>JANMXB010000088.1:0-6510 GCA_031380765.1 Pseudomonadota bacterium
CGCGTAGAGCGCACTCGCCATCGGCGGCACGTCGTTGTACGACATATCGGTGTGCCACAGCGCCTCGGAGTTTCCCAGGTCGCCGATCGGCTTGCCGTTGAGCATGACGTTTGAGATCACGGTGACGAAATCGCTCTTGACGGTCACCTCCGTCCCCGCGGTGTAGTGGGGTGCGCGATCGAGCGGCCCGAGCCGCGCGGAAAAGCGCTCGAGATCCGGGTCGCTCAGTTTCTGGCCGCGAAAGCGCAGGACCAGGTGTTTTGACCAGGCATCGAGGAGGGCCTTGAAATTCGCCGCGTCGATATTTTCGGCGAGGTTCACGCCTCGGATATCGGCCCCGAGCGCCTTGCCCGTGGGAATCACGGAAACTGTGGTCATCGATTTACCCTCCGCTTTTAAGAGATAGCTTTTGCCACGAATTGATATCGCTCGAGCTTCGCCTCATCGAGCGTCACACCCAGTCCCGGTCCCGCCGGCAGCGCATGGCTGCCCGAACCCAGATCCAGCTTTTGCGTAACGATATCGTCCGACGTCTTGAGCGGCCCTACGCATTCAAGGCCGTCCATGACATTGAGCGATGTTGCCGCGAGCATGATCTCGGCCATCGTGTTGACGCCAAGCCCGAAGCCATGACCCAGCACGCAGCGAATGCCCGCCGCCTCAGCCGTGGCAATCATACGCCGCGTGTTGTACAAGCCGCCCTGTTTCATGATCTTGACCTTGACGATGTCGGCCGCGCCCGCCTGGATGATGCGGATCAGACTGGCATGATCCAGCACCGACTCGTCGGCCATGATCGGGATGCCGGCTGATTCGCGCCGCACCCGGACCATTCCCGCAATGTCGTCGGCAGGCACCGGTTGCTCGAACAATTGCAGGTCGAACGGCGCCATCATGCGCGCCAGTCTGATCGAGGTGTCGGCGTCGTAACCCGCATTGGCATCGATGCGCAGCGCGAAATCCGGACCCACGGCTTGGCGCACGGCCTTGACCCGCTCGCGGTCGGCTTCTATGCCGCCGCCGACCTTGATCTTGGCGGAGCGAAAGCCGCGCTTCTGCCATCCGGCGGTCTCGGCGGCGGCTTTGTCCGGCGGCAGGATGCCGATCCACGCGTTGAAATGGAGCTGGTTCTTTACTGCGCCGCCGAGGTACATGTGCACCGGAATTCCCAGTGCGCGCGCCGTAAGGTCGATGCACGCCATCTCGATCGCGGCCTTGGCGTCGAGGAAATTCGCCGCCGCGGATTCAATATGCTGCAGCACGACATGGATGTTGGAGGGGTCCAGGCCGATGATCCGCGGACCGAAAACTGTTTCGAGTGCACCGAGCGTTTCTTCGATGCTTTCCGCGGAGTAGCCGTGAACCGGATCGACATTGCCCAGGCCGATCGCGCCGCCGCTTGCGGTGATGCGGACGATCGCGCTCTTCTGGATGGACTCGCTCTGATACGCCATCCTGAATTCGCCGACCAGTGGCACCGCAACGCCGAAAATCTCGATCCGCTCGATTTTCATGGGGTCAATCCACGATAAACAGCTTCGCCCCGCCTGCCGTGCGCGAGCGGTGCGGCTCCGCGCCGTCGGCCACCTGATAGCTCATTCCCGGCTTGAGGACAAATTTCCTGCCGTCGGCGAGCTCGGTCTCGAGTTCGCCTTCCATGCAGAGCAGGATGTGGCCTTTCGAGCACCAGTGGTCCGCAACATAGCCCGCGGTGTACTCCACCATGCGAACCCGGATACGGCCGAAATCCTTCGTCCGCCAGTACGCCATTCCGCTGTCGCCTTCGTGCTCGGTGCGCTCCACGCCTGACCAGTCGGTAGTGCCGAACGGGATGTCGTGCATGTCCATGCCCAGTCTTTCCTCAATCGTCCGCGATCGAATTGCGCAAGGTCCCGACGCCGCTGACTTCGACCTCGACCACGTCGCCCGGCTTCATCCATATCGGCGGCTCGCGGCGCGCGCCGACCCCGCCGGGTGTGCCGCTTACGATCACGTCGCCGGGCGCAAGCGGCACCCAGGTGGAAAGGTGCGCGATCAGTTTGGGGATCGAATGCACCATCAGAGCGGTCGTTGTGTGCTGCATCTCGACGCCGTTCAGGCGCGTGATCAGTGTGAGCTCGGTCGCGGCCGCAATCTCGTCGGCGGTCACCATCCACGGCCCGAATCCGCCCGTTGCGGCAAAATTCTTGCCCGCCGTCCACTGGGTCGTGGCCCATTGCCAGTCGCGCACGGAGCCGTCGTTGTAGCAGCTGTAGCCGGCGATGTGGTCCCACGAATCCTTCTCGCTGATGCGCCGGCCCGCCTTGCCGATGATCACCGCGATCTCGCCCTCGAAGTCGAGCTTCGTCGATTCGCGCGGCCGCAGCAAAGGCTGGCCGTGCCCCACCTGGGATTCGGGAAAGCGCACGAACACCGCGGGCGCTTCGGTTTTGTCGCGCTTGGTTTCCTGGCGAAGGTCTTCGTAGTTGAGGCCGATACAGAAAATTTTGCCGGGATTGGGAATCGGCGGCAGCAGCTTCGCGTCTGCGAGGTTGAGGTCGGGTTTCTGGGCGGCACCCGCTTCGCGCGCCTCGTCCATTCCCTCGTGCGCAATGAGTGATTTGATATCCGGAAAGCGCGCGCCGATGCGGCGCGACAAGTCGATGATGCCGTCGCCTTCGACAATTCCGTAGCAGGCGGCGTTCTGGTGCACATAGCTGGCGAGCTTCAAGTTCGTTCCCCGGATCGGCAGGTTCGTCAGCATACAATGAGTCGATGAATTCCAGCGCCGCGGAGCGAGACGACGCCACTGAGGAATCCTTCGCCACGGGTGCGCGCGCCGGACTGCCGGTGGTCCTTGGGTATATCGGCATCGGCCTTGCGGCCGGCGTGGTGGAGCGCGCCGCAGGACTGTCGTACGCCGAAGTGCTGCTGCTCTCGATGGTCCTGTATGCCGGCTCGGCGCAGTTCGTCCTCACAAGCATGGTCACGCTGGCCAGTCCGCTCTCGGCCATCGTCCTCACGGTGTTCTTCGTCAACGTGCGCCATCTGTTGCTCGCTGCGGCGCTGGTGCCGTACCTGCGCGGGCTGCCCGCGTGGAAGAACGCGTTGCTCGGGCTGCAGCTGACGGACGATACTTTCGTGGTTGCCGCGGGCCGCTTCGCCAAGCGCCCGCCTGAGCGCGCGGCGTGGATGGCGGGACTCAACCTCGCCGCGTACTCCACTTGGGCGCTGGCCAATCTCGCCGGCGCGGTTTTCTCCGCGCAGTTTTCCGGGTCGGCTGCGAACATCCGCGCACTCGGATTTGCCTTGCCCTGCATGTTCGCGGGCCTGCTGGTCCTGCAGCTCGCCGCAAGGCCGCGTGTTCGCGTGGGCCTTGGGGTGGGCTTGTCGGCGGCCGCGCTGGCGGTCGCCGTGCAAACGATGCACCCCGGGCCGTGGGCGGTCATCGTCGCCACGGTTTTTGGCGCAACCCTTGGTCTGGTGCTGGAAAGATGGACGTCCGCCCCGAAATCCTCGCGCTGATTCTTGCCTGCGCGGCCGTCACCGCGGTGCCGCGTGTGCTGCCGCTCGTTCTGCTGTCGAAGATCGAGCTGCCGCGCTGGCTGGTTGCGTGGCTCACCTTTGTCCCGGTGGCCGTACTTGCGGCGCTGCTCGCGATCGAGGTGCTGATGGTGGGCGGGAAACCCGCGTTGTCTACCGCCAATCCATCGCTGCTGGCGATTCTTGCGGCGCTGGCGGTCGCGGGATTGACCCGCAGCCTGATCGCGACCGTCCTCGTGGGCGTGGGCGCCTTCGCCTTAGTGCAATAAGCGCAGGGAAACCCGGTTTTCCCCGCGACCCCTCCCTAGATCATCTTCTTGCGCTTTTCGCGCAGCAGCTCCTCGATCCTCTGAATGTTGATTTCCACGCCCTCCATGTTCGGGTTCACGGCGAGGGCGCGCCGGAAGAACTCGAGCGATTTCTCATAGTCCTCGAGCTGGAAGTAGATCTGCCCGTAACCGGACAGCGCGCCGAAGTGCTGCGGATTGCGCTTGATCACCTCGGCACAGTCGGCGAGCGATTTCTGCAAGTCGCCCGCGAGGTAGTAGGCCGTCGCGCGCTTGTTCCAGCCTTCGGCAAAACCGGGCTTGCGCTGGATCACGCGCCCAAACGCATGGATGGCCTCCTTGAATTTCCCGGACGCCATTTGCTGGACCCCCCCCGCGAGCAACCGGTCGGTTTCGGCATCGCCAGAGCGGCTCCAGACCTGCCAGAGGCCGGCTTCGGCGAGCTCGCGCACGACCGGGCTGTCGTCAGCGAGGCGTTTCACCAGCAACAGCCCGTCCGCGGGAAGGCCGCTGCGTGCAAAATAGAGGACTGCGGCGGCCCGCTGCCTGGCGTCGGCGTTATCGAGCGCCGCGACCGCCTCGGACCTGACGCCGAATTCAGGGAATACCGGCTGCGCGAACGCTGTTTGGCATAGGCAGGCGGTAAATGTGAATGCCGCAATACCACGGAGGATGAGCATGATGGGCAAACGGAGTGCAAAAAATGGACCGGGCGCGTTGATGGTAGCGCTTTTTGCCGCAGTTACGACAACTGCGGCGTATGCCGCCGGCGAGCCCACTGACCGCAATGCCAGCACCTGGCAATCCGACCCGGTGGTCACGCAACTGGAAACCTACACGTCGAGAAAAGACTGGCAGGGGGCGGCGGCCTACATGAAGACCGCGGTGGAGCGCAACCCGAACAGCGCCGACTACAACAACTTGTACGCCTACGTGATGCGCAAGGGCCCGAACCCGGACATGGACCTCGTGTTGAAGCACTACAACGAGGCGCTTCGGATCGATCCCAAGCACCGCGCCACGCACGAATACATCGGCGAGGCCTACCTGATGATGAAAAACCTGCCCAAGGCGAAAGAGCATCTCTCCACGCTCGACCGGTTGTGTACGTTCGGCTGCGAGGAGTACACCGACCTCAAGAAAGCGGTTGCCGAGTTCGAGGCGAGGAACCGGTAGGCCGCCTACCCGCGGCGGATGCGGGTGCCGGTTTCGCCCGCCAGGGCGCGGCCGATGTTCCTGGGGTCGGTGATCAGCCCCTCGGTCCCGCCACCCTCGAGATACTCGATGATCGCCATGATCTTCGGCCCCATGCTGCCCTTGTCGAACTGGTCCTCGGCATGGAGCTTACGCGCCTGGGCGAGCGTCATCACGTCGAGCCACTCCTGCCGCGGCGTGTTGAAATGGATCGCCACTTTCTCGACGCCGGTCGAAATCAGAAGCAGGTCGGCACGCATGTCGCGGGCGAGCAGGCTTGAGGCGAAGTCCTTGTCGATCACCGCTTCGACGCCGGCAAGATCGCCGTTGGCGTCTTCGATGACCGGGATGCCGCCGCCCCCGCACGCAATCACCAGGTAGCCGGCATCGGCCAGAAAGCGGATTTCATCCAGCTCGACAATCGAGACCGGCCGTGGTGAAGGCACAACGCGGCGCCATCCGCGTCCGGCGTCCTCCTTCACCGTCCAGCCCTGCTCGCCTGCGATGCGCATCGCGGTGGCCTCGTCGAAATGCGAGCCGATGGGCTTGGTGGGGTTCGCAAAGGCCGGGTCGTTGCGCTCGACCAGGGTCTGGGTCACCACGGCGATCGGCTTGCGCGCGATCCCGCGGCGCCTGAATTCATTGCGGAATGCCCGATCGAACATGTAGCCGATCGCGCCTTGGATATCGGCGCCGGCGTAATCCATGGGCACCGGGGTCACTTCGTGGATCGCCAGCTCCGAGCGGCGCAGGATGAAGCCCACCTGCGGCCCGTTGCCGTGGGTGAGCACCACGTTCCAGCCGGCCTCGACCATGTCGGCGACGTAGTGGGCGGTCATGGCCGCGGCCGCGTACTGGTCGGGGATGGACTGGTGAGCCTTGTCGGTGATCAGGGCGTTGCCGCCTACCGCCACCACTGCGAGCTGCTTGGCCATTGCCAGTTCTCCTTAGCTTAGCGCGACGTGCCGAGCTTCCTGTCCAGCGCCAGCACCGCCTGGCTGAAACACGCGAGCGGCGCGTGCGTGACACCCGCACCGATCTGGCCGATGCCCGCCGCGCGATGCGCGATGCCTGTATTGATCACCGGCAGGATGCCCGTGTCGAGCACCTTGCGGATGTCGATGCCGGCCGGCGTGCCGCCGAAGTCGAGCGCTGGCAGTGTGAACGCGGAATTGCGCCCCAGCGTGATGTGGGTCATCTCGAGCGTGTTGGCAAGCGCATCCGCGGCCGAGCCGCCGACGAACTTCACTATTGCGGGCGCGGCCGCCATCGCGAATCCGCCGAGGCCCGCGGTCTCGGTGATTGCGCTGTCGCCCAGGTCGGGGGCCGCATCAGCCTTCGAATACCCTGGGAAGTACAGTCCGTCGACCACCGGCGCGGGCGTTGTGAACCATGCGTCGCCGGTCCCGCTTGCGCGCACGCCGAAATCGACTCCGTTGCGGCACATCGCGGTGGCCATGCTGCTGCCTTCGACGCCTGCCGCCGCGTCGAGCATCGATTTGCTCGC
>JANMXB010000109.1:0-5862 GCA_031380765.1 Pseudomonadota bacterium
GTGCCGGGACCGCCGATCGCGCCATGCGCGCGTCCCGCGGCCACCGCGAGATCGGCGCGGTTGAGGCCGCATGCGCGCACGCGCACGAGGACCTGGCTCGGCTGCGGCTTGGGCGCCGCGACTTCCTGCACTGCGACACCCCCTGAGATGACGACGGCTGCCTTCATTGTGTGCTCCACGGTTTCATTTTCACCCGCGGCAGTGTAGCGGCTGGCGTGCGAAACTGGCGGCCGCAAGTTTCGCGGAGCGTGACATGACCCTTGCCAGAATCCTGACTGCTGTGCTGCTTGCGCTGGCGTCCTGCCTCGCGCAAGCCCAGCCTGCGTCATTCGCCACCCGCCCAGTCCGAGTCATCGTCCCCTATCCGCCCGGCGGCGGCATCGACGTGCTGGCCCGTGCCCTCGCCCCGGAACTCTCGCAACTCTGGGGCCAGCCGGTCGTGATCGAAAACATTGCCGGCGCGGGCGGCATCATCGGCACCGAAAAAGTCGCCACCGCTCCAGGCGACGGCCATACGCTGCTGATGGCCACCAACCCGGCCGTCGTGGGAAATCGTTTTCTGTACAAGAGCCTGCCCTACGATCCGGACCGCAATCTCGCGCCGGTCATTATGGTGCTGCAAAGCGGGCAGATGGCGGTGGCGCACCCGTCGCTTGCGGCTGGCACCATGAAAGAGCTTGTGGACCTCGCGCGGCGCTCGCCCGGCAAGATGGCCTATTCGTCCTACGGCAACGGCTCGCAGCCGCACCTGTTCTTCGAATCCATCGCCAGGCGCGAAGGTGTGGAGTTCCTGCACGTTCCATACAAAGGCATTGCGCCCGCACAAACTGCGGCTGTTGCGGGCGAAGTCATGCTCACGATCGCAAGCCCCGGCCAGGTCGGCGCGATGGTGAAAGGCGGCCGATTGAAAGCACTCGCCATCGGCGCGAGCACGCGCTCGCGGGAATTCCCGGCAGTGCCGACCACGGCGGAATCCGGCTATCCTTATGCGCTGAGCTCGATCTGGTACGGGATGTTCGCACCTGCCACGACGCCGCCCGCGCTTGCCGAAAGGATCGCGCGCGACGTCGCTTCTGTGGCGCGGCGACCCGACTTCACCGACAGGCAGATCACCTCGAAAGGCCTCGACCTCGTGGCCGGGACGCCGGCGGAATTCGCCGCGGCGATTAGGGCCGAAGTCGTGACGACCGGCGAGATGATCAGAGCCGCGGGCGTCAAGCCTGAGTAGCCGGCCCGCCGTGCAAAAGCTCCTGCTCCTGTCGAACTCGCGTAATGCCGGCGGCGGGTGGCTCGACCATGCCGAGCCGCTGATCCGCGAGTTCCTGGGCGCGGGCCGCAGGAAAATCCTGTTTGTCCCGTTTGCCGCGGTCACGATGAGTTTCGACGCCTATGCCGCCATGGCGGCGAAGCGGTTCGCGAAAATGGGCTACGCGGTCACCGGCGCGCACAGAACCATGCCCCTGCCGATCCGCAAGTTCGACGCCATCGTGGTGGGCGGCGGCAACACCTTTCGCTTGCTGGCCGAGGCCCGCCGGCGCAAGTGGCTGGCGCCGATCCGCGCGAGCGTAAAAGCCGGCGTGCCCTTCATCGGCTGGAGCGCGGGCGCCAATCTCGCGTGTCCCACCATTCGCACGACCAACGACATGCCGGTGATCGACCCGCGCGGTTTTGACGCGCTCGGGCTGGTGCCTTTCCAGGTCAATCCGCACTACACGGAGAAAAAGCTGAAAGGGCACGGCGGGGAGTCGCGCGACGATCGCATTGCGGAGTTCCTCGCGGTAAACCCGGCGGTGGCGGTGCTGGGCATTCGCGAGGGCAGCCTGGTCAAGGTCGAGGGCGCGAAGGCAAAGCTGCTGCTCGGGCCGGGCGCGCGCCTGTTCCGCCACGGCCGCAAGCCGCGCGACCTCAAGACCGGGGCGGATCTTTCCGGGCTGCTGGGTAGGGATTGACTTTCTATAACATTAATCCGAGTAGATCGGCTCCCGTATTGTCTATTATGTCAATTTATTTGTCTAAAACGGCAGTGGTCCTGTGACCGCCTCCGACGTGTCGCATACCTCCGGCCAGTTGCGCATCGGCCAGCCGGTGCAGCGCCTCGAGGACCACGCGCTGCTCACCGGCGCGGGTCGCTTCATCGACGACCTCGCGCTTCCCGGCGCCGCCAACGCCGTGTTCGTGCGCTCGCCTCATGTTCATGCGCGCGTTGTGTCGATCGATATTGCGCAGGCGCTTGGTGCAAAAGGCGTGCTGGGCGTATTCACCGCCGCCGACTTGCGTGCGGCGGGCATCGGTCCGATGCGCGTCACGGTGGTGCAGAAAAATCGCGACGGGACTGCCGTGCCCGAGGGCCGGCGTCCGGTGCTGGCCGAAGACCGCGTGCGTTTCGTCGGCGAAGCGCTTGCGATCGTGGTTGCGCAAAGCGTGCGCGAAGCGCGCGACGCGGCCGAGCTTGTCGAAGTCGGCTACGAAGAACTGCCGCCGGTCACCGATCCGCGCACCGCGCTCGCCGCCGGCCATGTGGCCCTCGACTGGGAAGGCGGCGACCGTCAGGCGTGCGACGCGGCCTTTGCCCGCGCGGCACATGCCACGAAGCTCGAACTCAAGGTAAACCGCGTGTCGGCGGCGCCCATCGAGCCGCGCGGTGCGGCAGGGGTGTTCGACAAGGCCACCGGACGCTTCACCCTGCATGCGCCTACCCAAGGCAGCAAGGCGATCCAGACCGACATCGCATCCACCGGACTGATCGAGGATCCGCGCGCCCTGCGGGTTGTGACGCCGGACGTCGGCGGATCCTTCGGCGTGAAGATTTCCGCGTACCCCGAAATGGTGGCGGTGCTGCACGCGGCCAAACAACTCGGGCGGCCGGTGAAGTGGTACGCCGATCGCTCGGAAGCGTTCCTTGCCGACGGCGCGGCGCGCGACCACTCCATTGAAGGCGAGCTCGCGCTCGATGAGCAGGGGCGCTTTCTTGCGGTGCGCGCCCGCTTCGTTTCCAACACCGGCGCGTATATCACCGCGCCCGCGATGAGCATCCCCACCTCGGGCGGCAGCCGCTGCATCACCGGCGTGTACGCGTTGCCGTGCTATTGCGTCGAGACGCGCATCGCATTTACGAATACCGTTCCCGTGGTTGCGTACCGCGGCGCGGGCAAGCCCGAGTTCACCTATCTCATCGAGCGCCTCGTGGACGCCGCCGCGCGCGAAACCGGGCGCGACCGCGCCGAGTTGCGCAGGCTGAACATGGTGCGGCCCGCGCAGATGCCATGGACGACGCCGGTGGGATTGGTGTTCGATTCGGGCGAGTTTGAGGCGAACATGACCGACGCGCTCACGCTCACCGATCGCGCCGGCTTCGAGGCGCGGCGTGCCGCTTCGGCAGCCCGCGGCCGGCTGCGCGGCTACGGCTTCTCGGTCTACCAGGAGCCGGACGGCTATTACGAAAGCCATGTGGGCACCGTGTTCGACGCGTCGGGCGACCTTACGCTGGCCCTCAGTGCCACGGCCAACGGCCAAGGGCATAGGACCACCTTCAAGCAGATCGTCTCGCAGCAACTCGGCCTGCCGCAGGAGCGGATCCGGTTTGTCGCGGGCGACAGCGACCTGGTCGGCGTGGGCATCGGGTCGGTGGGTTCGTGCGAGACGACCGTGACCGGCACGGCGATCGTGCACTGCGCACGCATCATCATCGAGAAGGGACGCCTGATCGCGGGTCACCTGCTCGAAGCGCCTGCCGCCGACGTTGAGTTCGAAGTCGGCGAGGCAGGCGGGTCGTTCGTCATCGCGGGCACCGACCGGCGTGTCAGCATTGTCGACGTCGCGCGCGCGGCGTACTCCGCCGATCTGCCGCCTGAAATCGCGGCCGGGCTCGAGGCGGAAGACTTCTACAAGCCGACCACCTACAGTTTTCCCTCCGGCTGCCACGTGTGCGAAGTCGAAGTCGATCCGCAGACAGGGCGGGTCGAGCTGCTCGGCTATACCGCGGTCAACGATTTCGGCGTGGTGGTGAATCCACTCCTGTTGGAGGGCCAGGTGCATGGTGGCGTCGCCCAAGGCATCGGGCAGGCGCTCATGGAGGAGATCGTGCATGACCCGCGCTCCGGCCAGTTGCTCACCGGGAGCTTCATGGACTATGCGCTGCCGTACGCCGAAGACCTGCCTTCGTTCGGCTGGGCGCGGAACGAGGTGCCGTGCAAGACCAATCCTCTTGGCGTGAAAGGCGTCGGCGAATCCGGCTGCACGGCGTCGCTTGCGTGCGTGATGAACGCGGTCATCGATGCGCTCGCGCCGCGCGGCGTCACGGCGCTCGACATGCCGGCCACACCCGAGCGGATCTGGCGGGCGCTTGCCAAGGCCGGGCACTGACATGGCCGACGAAGAAAAGCTCGAAGCGCGCATCGCCGAGATCGAAGCCAAGCTCACGCTGTCGGAAGACCTGCTCGAGACCCTCAATACGACGGTCTATCGCCAGCAGCAGCACATCGAGCGATTGGAGCGCGACCTGCGCGCGATGCGCGACCAGGTCGAGGCCATGAGCGCTTCAGCGGAAACCGCCGCACCTCGCGACGAGATTCCGCCCCACTACTAGGCTCTACTTATAAGGGCTTGTTCTGGCGGGCGATCGACCCGCGGGTCGGCTGTCGCGCTTGGCGTAACCGCCGAATCCTTCCCTGCGGCCCGGCGCAGCATTCGGCCGGCTGAAGCTTTTTCCGCCGCCGGGTCGCGAATTCCTCGGCGCGGGCTTCGAGAACGCGCGCATCTTCGGCTCCAGGCCCAAGATCGCCGTGACCTCGATCTTCTGCGTGGTGAAGCGCTCGATGCTCCTCACCATGTGGTGGTCGCGCACGTTGGCGAAGCTGATCGCCACGCCATTGCGTCCCGCGCGGCCGGTGCGGCCGATGCGGTGCACGTAGTCTTCGGCCTGGGTGGGCAGGTCGTAGTTGATGACGTGCGAGATGCCCAGCACGTCGATGCCGCGCGCCGCCACGTCGGTGGCCACGAGGACTTTAAGGCTGCCGCGGCGCAGTGCCTGCAGCGTGCGATTGCGCGCGCCCTGGTTCATGTCGCCGTGCATTGCAGCCGCGGAAAGGCCCAGGCCGTGGAGCGTCTGCGCGAGCTGGTCGGCCGCGCGCTTGGTCGAGGTGAACACGATCGCCTGCTGCATGTCGGTATGGTTGAGGATGTTCTCGAGCATGCGGTTCTTGTGGCCCATGTCATCGGCAAAGTGCAGGCGCTGGGAGATGTTCTCGTGGCGCGTCTGCGCGGTGTCGACGGCGATGCGCAGCGGATCCTTGAGCATTGCGCCCGCGAGCCGCACGATGCCGGGCTCGAGCGTGGCCGAGAAGAACAGCGTCTGGCGAGCCTTCGGGACCTTCGCGACGATCGCCTCGAGCTCGTCCTTGAAGCCCATGTCGAGCATGCGGTCGGCTTCGTCGAGCACCAGCATTTGCAGGCGCGAGAGGTCGATGCGCCCGGAGTTCATCTGGTCGAGCAGCCGTCCGGGCGTCGCCACAAGGATGTCCACGCCGATCTTGAGCAGGCGATTTTGCAGCGGGTAGGGCATGCCTCCGACGACGGACATCGTCTTCACGCGGAGCGTCCGGCCGTAGGTCTCGGCGGCTTTGGTGACCTGCACGGCGAGTTCGCGCGTGGGCGTAAGCACCAGGATGCGCGGGCCGCGGCCGTTCTTCTCGTGCGGCTTCGTGAGCAACTGCAGCGCGGGCAGCATGAAGGCGGCGGTCTTGCCGCTGCCGGTTTGCGAGGACACCAGCAGGTCGCGCCCGTTGAGCGCTTCGGGAATCGTACGCGCCTGTACCGGGGTCGGGTCGGTATAGCCCGCGGCCTTGATGGCTTCGAGGATCGGCG
>JANMXB010000123.1:0-1998 GCA_031380765.1 Pseudomonadota bacterium
CAGCGTTTTATGGTCGAAGCGCAGCGCGCGCCCGAAGAGCGACTCGGAGAAGACCAGCCCCGTCGCGAGCGTGAGGGTGAGCAGGCAGAAAGCGAGCGCGACCAGGCGGAACAGGAGCCGCTCCATCGTGAGCAGGGGTGGAAGGCCCGCAAGCGGCCCGCCCAGGGGGCCGTGCAGCGATCCGCCCGCAACGATGTCGCGCTGCGCGGGTTTGCGCACCCGGTGGAGCGAGCGCTCGGCGAGCGCCATGAGCAGCGCATGCAGCATGGCCATCGTGAACACGCTGTAGGCCGCCATGCCGAGAATGAGGTGCAGCCTGAATTCGATCGAAGCCGAGTGCGTGACGGCCATCCCGGGAAACAGCGCGGGCAGCGGCACCGTTAGCGCCGCCAGCGGCAGCACGAGCGGCAGCATGCCGTCGAGGTTGTAGAAAAGGCTCTCGGCCCAGTAGATGGCCACGCCCAGCCACAGCATGACCGACAACGCCTGTCCGAATCCGAAGCGCGGCTGGTCCGGCGCGATCAGGTCGAGGGTCAGCAGCCATCCGTGCAGCGCCAGCGGTACAAGGAGCGCTGCGCGCTCCCAGGCAGCCAGGCCGGCCGGCGATGCTGCGCGGGGCCGCCATCGCGTGCGCCAGAAGTGCAGCGCCAGCCCGCCGTAGAGGGCGCTCACGGCGAGGTGAAGTACAATGTCCGGCATCCTTTGAGTCTACCAGAGCGCTCGCTTTTCACCGCTCGCCCGGCCCCATGCTCGACAACCTGACCAACCGCCTCGCGCGCATCGTAAAGACGATTCGCGGCGAGGCCCGCCTCACCGAATCCAACGTGCAGGAAGCCTTGCGCGAGGTGCGTGTCGCCTTGCTCGAGGCCGACGTCGCGCTGCCGGTGGTGCGCGATTTCATTGCCGCGGTGAAAGACAAGGCGATGGGCGAGGAAGTGATCGGCAGCCTCTCGCCGGGACAGGCGCTAGTGGGCGTCGTGCATCGCGAGCTCACGCGCCTCATGGGCGAGGCGAACGTGCCGCTCGATTTCGCCACCACGCCGCCGGCCGTGATTCTCATGGCCGGCCTGCAGGGCTCGGGCAAGACCACCACCACCGGCAAGCTTGCGAAGTATTTGCGCGAAGCGAAGAAGAAAGTTCTCGTGGTGTCGTGCGACGTCTATCGCCCCGCGGCCATCGAGCAGCTGAAAACCGTCGCCTCGCAGGTGGGCGCCGATTTCTTTCCTTCAAGCGCGGACCAGAAGCCCGCCGATATCGCGCGAGCCGCGGTCGAATATGCGAAGACGCACTACCACGATGTCCTCATCGTCGACACCGCCGGACGCCTGGCGATAGACGAGGCGATGATGAAGGAGATCGCCGAGCTGCACGGCCTCCTGAAGCCGGTCGAGACATTGTTCATCGTCGATGCGATGCAGGGCCAGGACGCGGTCAACGTGGCCAAGGTATTCAACGAGGCGTTGCCGCTCACCGGCGTGATCCTCACCAAGCTCGACGGCGACTCCCGCGGCGGCGCGGCGCTCTCGGTGCGTCATGTGACCGGCAAGCCGATCAAGTTCGCCGGGGTCGGCGAAAAGCTCGCGGCGCTCGAGCCTTTCCACCCGGAGCGCATGGCCGCCCGCATCCTCGGCATGGGCGACATCGTCTCGCTCGTCGAGGAAGCGCGCAAAGGCGTCGACCAGGAAGCCGCGCAGGAGCTCGCCGACAAGCTAAGGAAGGGCAAGGGTTTCGACCTCGAGGATTTCAAGGCGCAGATTTCGCAGATGCGCAAAATGGGCGGCATCTCGTCCCTGATCGACAAGCTGCCCGCGCAACTGACCAGCCAGATCAACCCGGCGCAGATGCAGGACGACAAGCAGATCCGCCGCATCGAAGGCATCATCAACTCGATGACGCCGAAGGAGCGCGCGCATCCCGACTTGCTCAAGGCTTCGAGAAAGCGCCGCATCGCCACCGGCGCCGGCGTGCAGGTTCAGGAGGTCAACCGCCTGCTCAAGC
>JANMXB010000154.1:0-14353 GCA_031380765.1 Pseudomonadota bacterium
GACCGAATCGTTCCTCGCCTCGTCGATGCGCGGGGCCTGGCTGGTCGGGCCGACGAACAGGCCCGAGAAGAGGTACGACAGCGACGGGTGGTTGTGCCAGTACCCGATGAGGCTCGCGAGCAGGTCGGGACGGCGCAGGAACGGCGAATCGGCGGTCGCGGCGCCACCGAGCACGAAATGATTGCCGCCACCGGTGCCCGAATGGCGCCCGTCGAGCATGAACTTGTCGGTCGTGAGGCGCAGCTGGTGCGCCGTGTCGTACAGGAAGGTGGTGTTGTCGACGAGGTCGCGCCACCTGCGCACCGGCTGCACGTTGACTTCGAGCACGCCCGGGTCTGGCGTGATGCGCAGGGTCTCGAGGCGCGGATCGCGCGGCGGCTCGTAGCCTTCGAGCACAACGGGGCGCTTGAGTCCGGCGGCGGTGGCTTCGATCGCCGACACCAGCTCGAGGCAGTGCTCCAGGCTCTCGAGCGGCGGCATGAAGATGTAAAGGATCCCGTTCCGGGGCTGCACGCAGATAGCGGTGCGCGTGATCCACCCCGCCGATTTCATGCGCACCGGCGGCTTGTCATTGGCGCCTTTGCCGACCTTCGGCCCGGCCAGCAGCTTGGCCAGTGCTTTCCATGAACCCAGCGGAGCGAACGCCTGCGTGGGATCGATTGCATGGATCCAGGGGTACTCGGTTTGCGAGACCCACGGCTGCGATTCGAGCGGCAGGCGCAGGCCCATCGGCGAATCGCCCGGCACGAGGTAGCAGCGCTGCGCGCGCAGGAACCACGGCCCGCTCAGCCAGCGCGTGTCCTTGCCGTCGCCGCGCTGGACCGGCAGCGCGTGGCCCACGACGTTGTCGAGTCCGCGCGAAAACACCGCCGCAAGGCGCTCGCGCTCGAGCGGATCTTCGAGCTTCGATTCGAACGGGTCCACGTTGATCGGCAGCCTGCGCTCTCGCCACAGATAGTAGAGCGCGTCCTCGAACGCCGGGAAAATGTACTTCGCGTCGAGTGCAAGGCGCGCGGCGAGATGCACAAGGAACTCCCTGGCCGTGGATTCATCCGCGCCGCCGTCCTTCGATTCGTCCGCGAACAACGCCGGGTCCTGCCAGATCGGCTCGCCGTCCTTGCGCCAGAAGAGGGAAAGCGACCAGCGCGGCAGGGGCTCGCCCGGATACCACTTGCCCTGGCCGTAGTGCAGCAGGCCCTTGGGCGCGTAGCGCTCCTTCATCTTGGCCAGCAGCGCCGCCCCGAAACGCCGCTTGACCGGCTTTGCCGTCGGCGAGTCGGCGGTCGTGTTCCATTCCGCGCCGTCGCGGTCGTCCGCCGAGACGAAAGTCGGCTCGCCGCCCATGGTGAGGCGCACATCTTCCGAGGCGAGGTCGGCATCGATGCGGTCGCCCAGCGCGTCGATTTCCTTCCATTGCTCGTCGGTATAGGGTTTCGTGACGCGCGGCGCCTCCCACACGCGCTCGATCTTCATAGTGTGCGTGAACTCGGTTTTGGACTTCTCCGTGAATCCGGTGATCGGGGCTGCGCTGCCGGGCTCGGGCGAGCAGGCGAGCGGAATGTGGCCTTCGCCGGCGAAAAGGCCGGAGGTCGCGTCGAGCCCGATCCAGCCGGCGCCGGGCAGGTACACCTCGCACCACGCATGGAGGTCGGTGAAGTCGGCCTCGGCCCCTGAAGGCCCGTCGAGCGATTTGACGTCGGGTTTGAGCTGGATCAGGTAGCCCGAGACGAATCGCGCCGCCAGCCCGAGGTGGCGCAGCAGTTGGACCAGCAGCCAGCCGGTGTCGCGGCACGAGCCGCTCGCCTCGCCGAGCGTCACTTCGGGCGTCTGCACGCCGGGTTCCATGCGGATGAGGTAGCGGATGTCCTTCTGCAGGCGCTGGATCAGCGCGACGAGGAAATCCGCCGACGGCGTAGGTTCGCGGGGAATCGAGGCAAGGTATTTCTCGAACAGCGGCGTGAGCGGAAGCCTGACCAGGTAGGGCGCAAGCTCGTGCATCTGCGCGGGATCGTAGGCAAACGGGATCTTTTCGGCGACCGGCTCGAGGAAGAAATCGAACGGGTTGATCACGGAAAGCTCGGCCATCAGCTCGACTTCGATCCTCAGCTCGCGCGTCTTTTCCGGGAATACGAGGCGCGCCAGGTAGTTCGACTGCGGATCCTGCTGCCAGTTGATGAAGTGCTTGGCCGGCTCGGCCTTGAGCGAGTACGAGAGGATTGGGGTTCGCGAGTGCGGCGCCGGGCGCAGGCGCACGACCTGTGGCCCGAGCAGGATCGGGCGATCGTAGCGGTAATGGGTGACGTGGTTCAGGCAGACATGGATCGACACTGGCTCTCTCCTGGAATGCTAGGAGAAGTATCAGCAATAATCGTGCAAAGGGGTAGGGGCGGCGAAACGCAGGCTGCCCCTGACCGGCGCAGTGCGCCTGCCGGCGGCGCGCGGGCTATCCGCGTTTTTATCAATTACGGCAAGACGACTAGGCCAAACGCCGCGCCACTAGCCAGTCTCCTGAAAACAATCTTGAAGAAACCGGCATGCGCTACTCGAACTTCAGGTTGGACGACTTGACGAATTTCGTCCACTTGTCGACCTCGGAGCGCACCCACCGGTCGAGCTCGGCCGGAGTGCTGCCGATGCCCTCTACGCCCGCGGCCGCGAACTTGCGCCCCACTTCGGCGTCATGGACGGCCGCCACGAAGTCGCGGTTGAGCCTTGCCACCACCGCCTCCGGGGTGCCGGCCGGCGCGAAAATCCCGATCCAGCCATAGACCTCGAACCCCGGGAACCCGCTCTCGATCATGGTCGGCACGTTCGGCAGGTCGGGCATGCGCTTGGAGCCGGTGACCGCGAACGCCTTGAGCTTGCCCGATTGGATGTGGCCCTTCATCGAGGCGAACGACAGGAAGCTGTAGGCCACTTCGCCGGTGAGCATGGCCTGGATCGACGGGCCGCCGCCCTTGTACGGGATATGCGCGACGTTGATCCCGGCCAGACTGTGCAGGTACTCCGAATACAGGCGGTTGGAGCTGCCCGAGCCGACCGAAGCGTAGTTGAGCTTGCCCGGCTCGCGCTTCGCGAGCGCGATGAACTCCGCGACGCTGTTGGCCGGGAGCCCTGTCCAGACCCCCATCACCAGCGGCAGGCGGGCCAGCAGCGTGACCGGCACGAAGTCCTTGAACGTGTCGTAAGGCAGGTCCTTGATGACCGCGGCGTTGATCGCGTGCGTGTCCCACGAAAGGAACAGCGTGTGCCCGTCGGGCACTGCCTTGGCCACGGCATTCGTCGCAATCGCGCCGGACGCGCCCGGCCGGTTCTCGACCAGCACCGGCTGGCCAAGGCGCTCCGACAACTTGGGCTGGATGATCCGCGCGACCGTGTCGCTGCCGCCGCCGGGCGCGAACGGAACCAGCAGCGTGACGGGCCGGGTGGGAAAGTTCTGCGCGAGCGCGCTTGAGGCCGCCATTAGGAAAAGCGCGGCGCAGGTGACGAATCTCATGCTTGTCTCCTTGATTTGTTTTTTGCCCGCCTCGATGCGGGGAACTGCCTATTCGAATGCGTCCTTCAGGACTTGCGCGGCAGCCGCGGCCATCATCTTGGACGCGTAGCCGAGCGACAGCAGCTTGTAGCCCTTTTCCTTTGCCGCGAGAGCGACTTCCTTGGTCCCCGTGTGCATGCCTGCTGCGATCGAATGCTTTTTCGCCGCCGCGACGACCAGGTCCATCGCGCGGTCCACTTCGGGATGGTTCGGCGTGTAGGACGGCTTTGCGCCGTGGGACACGCCGAGGTCGTTGGGGCCGAGATAGATCATGTCCAGCCCGGGCACGGCGGCGATCGCGTCGAGGTTGCGGATGCCTTGGGCCGTCTCGATCAGCGCGATGGTCAGGATCTCGTTGCGGTAGTTGTCGAAATAGTCCGCGCCGCCGTACATCACGCCGCGCGTCGCCCCCCAGCTGCGCACGCCGCGCGGGGGATATTCGCAGGCGGCGACAAAGGCGCGGCATTGCTCGGCCGTCTCGATCGTCGGGCAGATGACGCCGTAGGCGCCCGCGTCAAGCACGAAAGCGATCTCCCCCGGGTCGTTCTGCGTGACGCGCACCATGGGCGCGCCAGTGCCCAGCGACAGCGCCTGAAAAAGCGAAACCAGCACGCTGCGGTCGATGAGACTGTGCTGCAGGTCCACCGTGTAAGAATCGTAGGGCAGGCGCCCGAGCGCTTCGACCGTGACCGGCCAGCCGATGTCGATCCACAGGTTCGACGCGGCCTCGCCTTTCGCCCAGCGCTCGCGGACAGGGTTTCTTCTCACGGCCGACTTTGGATTCTCAAGCTGCGGCGAGCAGTTTTTCGGCGACGGCCCGGTCCACCGTCGGCGTGCCGCGCACCGTCGTCCGGTAGAACTTGCGCAGCTGGTCAAGCGGATAGTCGAGGTTTCCGCTATGCCACGCCGAGCGGTTCTCCCATAGGATCGTGTCGCCGACCCGCCACTCTTGCTGCCATTGGAACTCCTCGCGCTCGCACCACGCGAACAGCTCGTCGAGCAGCGCATCGCTTTCGGCCCGCGACTCACCGAGGATCTGGACTACGTGGTAGGGATTGGCATAGACCGACTTGCGGCCGGTTTCCGGGTGCACGCGGATCACCGGGTGCACCACGTCGTTCGAGCGGTCCTTGTCGTCCTGGATGCCCTGGTTCAGGCCCAGCCGGCCGCCGTTGCGGAAGCTCGCGAGCTTGCCGTCGACGCGCTTTTTGAGAGATTCGGGCATCTTCTCCCACGCCATGTACATGTTCGCGAACTTGGTGTTGCCGCCGCGGTCGGGTACCGCGACGGCGTGCAGGAAGGTGCAGCGCGCCGGCGCCCAGTCATAGGCGAGGTCCGAATGCCAGCCCACCCCGCGCTCGGCGCCGACCTTGTCGAAATTGCCGTTGGCGTCCTGGTTGATCATGAGCACGACTTCGGGTGCTTCGGGCAGGCGGTATTTCTTCGCGATATGCGGCTGCAGTTCCCCGAATTGGCCGCTGAACGCGCACAGCTCCTGCGGCGCCATCGGCGCATCGCGGAACCGCAGCACCAGCCTTCGCAGGAAAGTCTCTTCGAGCTTCCCGAGCTCTTGCGAAGAGAGCGGCTTGCCGGGCTCCAGCCCCAGCACCTCGGCACCGATCGGGCCTGCCAGTTCAGTGATTTTCAAAGCCATGTCTCGCTCCATTCTGTCGCGGCGGGCAGGACGATAGCAAGGGCGCGGTCCAGGCGGAACTGGCCCTTTGCCGATGGCTGTCAGAAGGATTTTCTTATATCGGCAAGATTGGGCTGCAGCGTGCCACGCCAGACGTCGTCCTTGACCATGCCGGCGAGGAGGTCGATCGCGAGCAAAACCGTCTCCTGCGCCGAGCGCGGCAAGGCACCGCCGCTGCGGCGCACAAAGCAGATCTCGCGCCGGATGACAGGCTGCACGATGCGCGCGACATACAGGTCGTGATGCTCGAGCTCGCGTCGGACGTTGGCCAGCGAGAGCACGCAGAACCCGGTGCCGCCAAGCGCGAGCTCTTTCATGATGTAAAGGGAATCGACCTCGGCCAGCAGGTTAGGCGTCACTTTCTTCTCGCGCGCCACGCGCTCGACGAGCTCGCGCAGGATGTGCGAGCGCCGCGACAGGTAAAGCGGGAGGCCGGCGAGTGCTTTGAACGGCACCTCGTCCTTCAGGTTTTTTCCGAGGTGGCGCTGCGCCAGCCTGCGCTGGCCGACGAGGCACATTTCCTCGGACAGCACACTGATCGCCTCGATGCCGTTGCCGCTCGCGGTGTTGTAGGAAATGGCGAAATCGACCGCACCCGAACGCACGAGCTCAGGCAACAGGCCGCTCAGCATCTCGCGGATCTGGATGCGCACTCGCGGCAGGCGCTGCGCAGCGGCCTCGAGCAGCGGCAGCATCAGAAGCGACCCGACCGTCTGCCCTACCCCGATGACGACTTCGCCCTCGGGCTCGCTCGAGTCGCCGCGCACGCGCTCGGCGAGCGACTGCGCGCCCACGAGCATCGCGCGCGATTCCTCGAGCATTCGCTGGCCGGCCTCGGTCAGTGTCACGCCGCGCGGCCCGCGGGCAAGGAGCTTTGCACCGATTTCGTCCTCGAGACCGCGGATGTGCTGGCTAAGCGCCGGCTGGGCCATGTGCAGGGCCTCGGCCGCGCGCGTGAGCGAGCCCAGCTCGGCCACCTTCACGAAATAGCGCAGGCGGCGAAAGTCGAGGTTGCCGGGCATGCCGAAGCGCCGCCGAACGCCCGGGCGGGCTACTCGACCTTGATGTTCGCGCTCTTGATCACGGCCGCATAGCGCTCCTGCTCGCGGCGCATGAACGCTGAGTAGTCGTCCGGGGGCGTGGCGAGGTCGAGCCCTGCGCCGAGCATGCGCTCGCGAAAATCCGGGGACTGCATGACTTTTTGCATTTCTGCCGAAAGCCGGGCGGTAATTTCCCGCGGCGTTCCCGCGGGTGCCGCGTAACCGATCCATGCGGCCACGTCGAATCCCGGGAGGTCGGCCGCTTCGGCCAGCGTCGGAACTTCGGGCAGCGCACCCGCGCGCCGCGCGGTTGATACCCCGAGCGCCTTGAGCCGGCCGGAATGAATATGACCGACCACGGAAGCGACCGTCTCCACCATGTAGTTCACCTGACCGTTGATGATGTCGGTAAGCGCCGGCGCGCTACCCTTGTAGGGAACGTGCCGGGCCTTGATTTGCGCCGCCGAGTTGAAGAGCTCGCCGAACAGGTGCGCAGTCGCGCCCGTACCCGAGGAGGCGAAGGTGTACTTGTCCGGATTCGCACGCACAAGCGCAACGAATTCCTTCGCGTTCGCGGCGGGAAACGCGGGGTTCATGACCAGCGCATATGGGTTGCGCGATACGAGTCCGAGCAGGGTGAAGTCCTTGAGCGGGTCGTACGGCAGTTTCTGCAGCGAAGGCAGGATCGACATAGGCCCGCTGGAGGCGGCGAGCAGCGTGTAGCCGTCCGCGGGACTGTGCGCGGCGACATCGGTGCCTATCGAGCCGCCTGCGCCCGGCCGGTTGTCGACGACGAAGGGCTGGCCAGTCGCCTCCTGAAGTTTTTGCGCGACCATGCGCGCGGCGATGTCGGTCGCCTGCCCCGGCGGCCAGGGCACGATCACTTTGACGGCCCTCGAGGGATACGCCTGCGCGAAAACACTGCCGGCGAGCGTGAATGACGCGGCGAGCGAGGCGAACAGACAGGCGATTCTCATGGGGGCTCGTCCTTTTAGGATCCGATGCATCTTGCCGGCAAGCATTTTGCGCATGAGTCCGCCCGGCGCGCAACGCGAAACGCAGCAGCCGCGACTATCCGCCGCTGACACGGAACGCGAGATCCGCGTTCCGTGGTTATGCGCAAGGCAGTGGAATCGGAATTGGTCGGGGTGAGAGGATTTGAACCTCCGACTCCTGCGTCCCGAACGCAGTACTCTACCAGGCTGAGCTACACCCCGAATTCGCGACCGGGTCAGACTCGAAAAGCGGCCGCGGAAAGGCTGCGAATTTTAGCAGAGAATGCCCATACGCTGGGCGGCGCCGCGCGGGCCAGGCTACTTCCGGACGATTTTCCAGAAGGTGTCCTTGTTGAACACCAGGCCGTCCCTGAATTCCCACAGGTCGCAGCCTTTGTAGTTCAACACCGTGCCGTCGGCGGCTTTCCCCGTGACCATCCAGACCGTGACCGCGCGATTGGCATCGCAGACATAACGGTCGATGGTTTCCCAATGCATGTCGGGAATCACCTTGAAGCGGTCGGCGAGAAACTTATGGACGGCCTCCCATCCGCGCACAGTGCGCCCGACCGGCTCCGGCCCGAGCGCGGGATAGAAGGTCGTTTCGGGATGGAAGTACGCCATGATCCGGTCGGCATCCCGCGTATTGAACGCGTCGTGAATTTCGTCGAGCAAGGCGATGCTCAGTTCGCGCGGCTTGAGCGGAGCGCGGGCGGTTGCGGGTGAAGCTCCCATCGGATTCTCCTTCGATTGTTCAGTTTTCACGCACTACGGCGTAATCCGCGAGTTGCAGGAGCGTGGTCTTGGCGGCCGACTCCGGCAAACACGTGATCGATGCCTGCGCCGCATCTGCCTCGCCCCGCGCAGCCTTGCGCGCGTACGCAAGCGCGCCTGTGGCGTCGATCGCCGCCACGACTTCGGCAAATTTGTGGCGGCCGCCATGCACGATTGCGCCGCGAATCAGCGCCGCCTGCGCGGGCGTGCCGGTGCGCATCGCGTAAATGAGAGGCAATGTGGGCTTGCCTTCGGCCAGGTCGTCGCCGATGTTCTTGCCGATCGCAGTCGCGTCTCCGCTGTAGTCGAGCACGTCATCGACAAGCTGGAACGCAGTCCCCAAATGGGTGCCGTAGTCGGCCAGGCCCTGCTCTATTGCGGGCGCGACCCCGGCCATCACGCCGGCCAGGCGCGATGCCGCCTCGAAGAGCTTGGCGGTCTTGCGACGGATGACTTCGAGATAGCGTGCCTCGTCCACCTGCGGATCATGGATGTTCAGCAGTTGCAGCACTTCGCCCTCGGCGATCGTGTTGGTCGCCTCGGCCATGACTTCCATCACGCGCATGTTGCCGACCGTGACCATCATCTGGAAAGCGCGCGAATAGAGAAAATCGCCGACCAGCACGCTTGCGGCGTTGCCGAACGCCGCATTGGCCGTCTTGCGGCCGCGCCGCAGCTCGGATTCGTCCACCACGTCGTCGTGAAGCAGCGTCGCCGTATGGATGAATTCGATCACCGCCGCCAGCTCGAATCGCGCATCGCCGTTGAACCCGGCGGCGGCCGAGGACATCAGGTGCAGGGCCGGACGCAGGCGTTTCCCGCCGCCGGCCACAATGTGCTCGGCCACCTGCCGGATCAGGACCACGTCCGAGGCCAGACGCTCGCGGATCAGCACGTCGACGCGTTGCATATCGCCGGCAACTGAGTCGAGAATCGGGGGAGTGGCCAAGGCTTTGTGCTTGATGCGATTGGATAATTTACGCTTTCAGGCAGCCTGGTCGCCGCCTGCACGGGGACGCAAAGGGTAGCACACTGCCCCAGGGTCCGCTTTGACTGCGGGTGCGCAAATCCGTTAAAATTGAAGGTTCTTCGGATCGATGCGGTAAAAGAGCCACCCGGCCGCTAACAAGCAACGCGCGCAGCAAGGGTGCTTCGCGCGGGGGCGGTAAAAATCACCTCCGCAACAAAGGAAAAGTCATGTACGCAGTGATCAAGACCGGCGGCAAGCAGTACCGGGTCAGTTCCGGCGAAAAACTGAAAGTCGAGCTGCTCGAGGCCGAAGTGGGTGCGGCCGTGCAGTTCGCGGAGGTCCTTGCAATCGGCGAAGGCGACACGGTCAAGGTCGGTGCGCCGTTTGTTGCAGGCGCGACCGTCGGCGCCACGGTGCTCTCGCAGGGCCGTGCGGACAAGGTCCATATCTTCAAGATGCGCCGCAGGAAGCATTACAAGAAGTCGCAGGGCCATCGCCAGTCGTTTACCGAAGTGCGCATCGACGAAATCGTCGGGCTCTAGGAGTCATTCATGGCACACAAAAAAGCAGGCGGCAGTTCCAGGAACGGCCGCGACTCGCAGGCCAAGCGCCTTGGCGTCAAGGCATTCGGCGGCGAGCTGATCCCCGCGGGAAGCATCATCATCCGCCAGCGCGGCACCCGCGTGCACCCGGGACCGAACGTCGGCATGGGCAAGGACCACACCCTGTTTGCGAAGATCACCGGCAAGGTGGTGTTCGCGGTCAAGGGCGAGAATGGCAAGCACATGGTCAGCGTGGTGGCTGCATAACAGCCCGCCGCGCTCCGATCTCGAAAAAGCCCTATCGAACCGGTAGGGCTTTTTTGTTTGCGGACACCAGATGAAGTTCATAGACGAAGCGCGCATCCGGGTTTATGCAGGCAAGGGCGGCAACGGCGTCGCCGCTTTCCGCCGGGAGAAATTCGTCCCGCGCGGCGGCCCCAGCGGCGGCGACGGCGGGCGCGGTGGCAGCATCTGGGCCGTCGCCGACCGCAATATCAACACCCTCATCGACTACCGCTTCGCGCGGCAGCATCGCGCGAAGCACGGCGAGAACGGGCGCAACCGCGACCAGTACGGCAAAGGCGCCGAGGACATCGAGCTGCGCATGCCGGTTGGCACATTGATCAAGGACAAGGAAACCGGCGAGCTGCTTGCCGACCTCGCGCGGCACGGCGACCGCGCCCTGCTCGCCAAAGGCGGCGAAGGAGGCATGGGCAACCTGCATTTCAAGTCGAGCACGAACCGCGCGCCACGCCAGTTCACCAAGGGCACGGAGGGCGAAGAGCGCGAGCTCCAGCTCGAACTGCGCGTGCTGGCCGATGTCGGCCTGCTTGGCCTGCCGAACGCGGGCAAGTCGACCTTCATCCGCGCGGTGTCCAGCGCCCGGCCCAAGGTCGCGGACTACCCGTTCACGACGTTGAGCCCGCAGCTGGGCGTAGTCCGGGTCGGCATGGCCTCGAGCTTCGTCATAGCCGACATCCCGGGCCTCATCGAAGGCGCAGCCGAGGGCGCGGGCCTCGGCCACCAGTTCCTGCGCCACCTGTCGCGCACACGGCTGCTGCTGCATATAGTCGACATCGCCCCGATGGACGAAGGCGCCGATCCGGTCAAGGACGCCAAAGCGATCGTCAAAGAGCTCAAGAAGTACGACAAGATCCTTTTCGACAAGCCGCGCTGGCTGATCTTCAACAAGATCGACCTCGATCCCGCGCACGACGCCAGGATCGCGAAGTTCCTGAAATCGATGCGCTGGAAGGGCCCGTGGTTCAAGGTGTCCTCGATCAATGGCGAAGGCTGCATGGCGGTGTGCCACAAGGCCGCCAAGTTCCTCGTCCAGGCCGCGGCGGCGGAGCACGCAGCGTGAGCCGCGCCGCTGCCGTGCCGAGCGTGGTCGCTGCGGCCAGGCGACTCGTTATCAAGGTCGGCTCGTCCCTGGTGACGAACGACGGGCGCGGCCTTGACCAGGGGGCCATCGCGCGCTGGGCCGCGCAGATCGCGCAGCTGCGCCGCGCCGGCAAACAGGTGATTCTCGTGTCTTCGGGCGCGATCGCCGAGGGCATGCAGCGGCTCGGATGGACCAGGCGCCCGAGCGCAGTCCACGAACTGCAGGCCGCCGCCGCGGTGGGACAAATGGGCCTGGTGCAGTGTTACGAGGCGTGTTTTCGCGAGCATGACATCGCGACCGCGCAGATTCTGCTGACCCACTCCGACCTGGCCGACCGGCAGCGCTACCTCAACGCACGCTCGACGCTGCGCACCCTGCTCGACCTCGGCGTGATCCCGGTGATCAACGAAAACGACACGGTCGTGACGGACGAGATCAAGGTCGGCGACAACGACACGCTCGGCTCGCTGGTCACCAATCTTGTCGAAGCCGATGTGCTGGTGATCCTCACCGACCAGGCGGGCCTCTTCGACGCGGATCCGCGCCGCCAGCCGGAGGCGAAGCTGATCGCCGAAGGCATCGCTGGCGATCCGGCGCTCGAGTCCTTTGCCGGCGGCACCGGCAGCGCCCTGTCCAAAGGCGGCATGCTCACGAAGGTGCTTGCCGCCAAGCGCGCCGCGAGGAGCGGCGCCCACACCGTAATCGTTTGGGGCGGCGAGCCCGACGTCCTCACGCGCCTCGCGAGCGGCGAGACGATCGGGACGCAGCTGAAAGCCACGACCATGGCGATTGCGGCGAGAAAGCAGTGGATGGCCGATCACCTCACGGTGAGCGGGCGCCTCACCGTCGATGCGGGCGCAGTGCGCGCGCTCGCGGTCGGGGGCAGGAGCCTGCTTCCGATCGGTGTCACCGCAGTTTCAGGAGAGTTCGAGCGCGGAGCGGTCGTTGCCGTTGCCGGTCCCGACGGCACCGAGATCGCGCGCGGCCTGGTGAACTACGCTTCAGCCGAGGCCACGCGGATCCTGCGCAGGCCGTCGAGCGAAATAGAAAGCATCCTTGGTTATGTCGACGAACCCGAGCTCATCCACCGCGACAACCTTGTCCTGATCTAGCGCGGGCCGGAGCTGGTGTTGCTGTGATTGCTGATGGCGTTGGGATGGATCCCGCGCGTGAGCGCATCGATGCCCTCGCCCCGCGAAAGAATCGGCACCGCCCCCGGGCAGAAGAAATCGCGCATCAGCGCAAAGTGCTGCCGCATCACCGTTTTGGGCTGCATTTCGCGCCACTCGCTGTCGCGGACCCGCGACCAGGTCTTGTCGGGGCGGGCCGTGGCGTAGACCCTGTGCGCTTTGGTCTTGCAGCGCAGCCCGTCGAAGCTGATGCTCTCCGAGCCCGACTGGCTGCGCGCCACCAGCGTATATCTCACGACGCCACCGCCGATCTCAATCGACTGGCTGTCGACGAAGAAGCGGAAATTGGTGGCCATGCTGGCTACGAATTCGATCAGGTTTTCCGGCTTCGGATAGTCGGGCAGCTTTACCTCGCCTTCCTGCCCTTCGCGCTCCTCCAGCCTCAGCTCCCAGTCCGACTTGGGCTGGGCGAGCACCGTGCCAAAAGCGCAAGCGGCGCAAACCGCAAAGGACAGCGCGGCCGCCTTCGTGGCGGCGGAGCGCATCATGCGAGGTCGCCCACCAGCGAGGCGCGCACCTGCGGGCCAATCGGCTCCTGGGACTGCGTGTAAACCGGGTGGTCGACGCCCATCGACAGAGATACGCCGTACTTGAGCGATTTGCGTGTTTCGTCGTCGAGCTGGAAGCGCAGGAAATGGACTGCGGCGGTTTTCTCTTCGTTCTCGCGCGGAAGGTCCTCGTCCGCGATCGCGAATATGCGCTCGCACCCTTCAGCCTGCAGCCACACGCGACTCTCCACGCCTTTCAGTTTCTCGAGCATCCGCGCGCGCTCGGCAACGTCGGGATACTCGATCATCATCGTGGCCTTGAGGTTGTCGCCGTCCGGGATCAGCGGATTGTAGACGTCGAGCTCCTCCTGGATGCCGGCCTCCTCGAACGTGCGCTCGATTCTCAGCATCTCCTGAATCTGGTAGCGGATCGTGAGCTCGTCCTCGAAAATGAGCGTCACATGGCCGCCGAGGTGCACGGTGCGGCTTTTCTTGTGCGTGATCACCTTCGCGCGGAATTCGGCGCGCTCTTTCGCGTAGGCTTCCAGCGAAAGCAGGCTTGGTCTTTCGATACGGGGCATGTCTGGGACGGAAAACGGGCGGAGCATCGGCGCTCCGCCCTTTCCGGCTCGGTGAGCGAAAGCGGGCTTCAGTCCACCAGCGCGTCAAGCGCCTTCTGGAAACGGTTGGCGTGCGAGCGCTCTGCCTTGCCGAGGGTCTCGAACCAGTCCGCGATCTCGGTGAAACCTTCTTCGCGAGCCTGCTTGGCCATGCCCGGATACATATCCGTGTACTCGTGCGTTTCGCCCGCCACCGCCGCCGCGAGGTTGTTGCGCGAGCTGCCGATCACCAGGCCGGTGGCCGGATCGCCCACTACTTCCATGTATTCCAGGTGGCCGTGGGCGTGGCCGGTCTCGCCTTCGGCGGTCGAGCGGAACAGCGCCGCCACGTCGTTCTGGCCTTCGATGTCGGCTTTCGCCGCGAAATAAAGATAGCGGCGGTTGGCCTGGCTCTCGCCGGCAAAGGCCGCTTTCAGATTGTCGTGGGTCTTGGATCCCTTGAGCTGCATGAGTGCCTCCTGTTGGGTGGTGCGGGTAATGACGGCTGGTGCGAAGGACGGCTGGCGCGAAGCGAGACTCTAGGCTAGGGCCCGCCCGCGCATAAATCAAATCGAAAATGGCAATCTGGCCGATTGAACCGCGCTATACCCGCGACGGCGCTCTCAGCGCGGAATCACCTCGTCGCGGCGCCGGCGGAATCGCTGGTCCGTCGACAGGAAGCGGTGCAATTCGGTCAGGGCCTGCTGGTACACGTCGCGCTTGAATTCGATCACCGACTCCAGCGGCACCCAGTAGTCGTGCCAGCGCCAGGCGTCGAACTCCGGTTTCTCGTTGGCGCGCAGCTTCACGTCGCAGTCGCGCGCCGTCATGCGCAGCAGGAACCAGATCTGCTTCTGTCCCCGGTACGTGCCGCGCCAGTCGCGCCGCACCCACTGGTCGGGAACTTCGTAGCGCAGCCATTGCCGAGTGCGCCCGAGGATGCGCACGTGGTCGGGCTTGAGCCCGGTCTCCTCCTCCAGCTCGCGGAACATCGCCTGCTCGGGCGTCTCGCCATGCTTGATGCCACCCTGCGGGAACTGCCACGAATGCTGGTGGACGCGCTTGCCCCAGAACACTTCGTTGCGAGTGTTGCAAAGGATGATGCCGACGTTGGGGCGGTACCCATCTTTATCGAGCATCGTG
>JANMXB010000178.1:0-7939 GCA_031380765.1 Pseudomonadota bacterium
AGGCCGCGCGCAGGATGGGGTCAAACGCCTTCATGGCGTCCAACTCCTTCCCCGGCGCGAGCCAGCTCGCCAAGGAGCTGGGCAAGGACGGCACCGGCGTGATCATCGCCACAGTGGTTCCGCCGTACGCGCGCCTGTCGCTGCCGGTGGTGACCGAGTACCGCGCGGCGATGGAGAAATACGTCGCCCGCAAGGATTACTCGTTTACCTCCCTCGAGTCGTTCCTGGCCGCCAAGGTCACGGTCGAGGCGCTGCGGCGCGCGGGCGCGAAGCTGACGCGCGAGAGCTTCATGCAGGCGCGCGATGCGATGAGCGCGTATGACACCGGCGGCTACACCGTCGGGTTCAGTCCCAAGGACCACAACGGCAGCTCGTTCGTCGAGCTGACCATCATCGGGAAGGATGGGGCGTTCAAGTTCTGAGGGGGGTCGCGAAGGGCCGGACGTCCGTTTCGGTACCTCGGCAGGAATCCAAATACTGCCATTTTTTGTCTAAGGTCCGCGCTGGGAGCCGTTCTTCGGGGGAATTGCTGCCATCGGTGCAACTTGATCTTAGTCCTCGTCTTCCGCACTCGGCCTACACAATCCTTCAACAATGCAACGAAATTTTGGAAAACCAGGTTTCGCGTCCGCGGAATACAAAGAAACATACTTATTTTCCGCATGCGGAAGGGAAGTCCTTGTGGAATTGGTATCTAAGGTACTCACGCCAACCCAGTACGGTCTTGTCTCTTAGCTCATTTGTACGAATGATGCTTGTCTCGATTGATCCAAAGTGTTGTCCAGTCAATTGATTGAGAATAGCGGCCATCGCATCGACGACTAACTCGGGATTGTATTGACGGACCTCCTCTCTTCCGCTTCCGCTCGGATTGCGTAACGCGATGTATTTGTACTGGAGCGGCGCACGCGAATCCATGTTCCTAATAATGCTGGGAACCGCATTTGTTCCTAATTCCTCAATCTCCCGAAATAGGCGTGACTGCTTTCCATTTTGAATTTCTGCGGGACTAGGCTCGGAAACGGGAATCGTCAATTCGTAAATTAATGCACGTACTCGAGAATCCAGATCTTCGCATTGCTCCGCGGCATTAACTGTTATGCAACCACAGAGATGCACCAATGCTGCGGCGATTGCGACTCGAGCGCTCATTTCATTTCCCCAAACCACTAGAACCGTTGTTTCCCGGCCCTTGTGACTGTCCACTACTCCCGGGAACCGGCGCGTTTGAATCCGGAACTGGTAATACGGGAGTGGGATTATTAATTTCAGCTCTCCCATCGAGAAGAGGTTCGATGTGCCGCTGAAGAACTCGGCCAGACGATGAAGTGGTGCCCATCAGACTCACCCCGCTCTGCGGAATATCGGGGTCAGGACGGGTGAACCCTGTCACCAAATTTCTGATGTATTCGTCCGAATTCCCAAGGAAATGGCCAAATTCGTGGGCAATATCGGCCACGCGCTCAAAGCGATAAGGCAGCATATTTCTGGATTTCAACCACGCACTTGTCTGCGCACACGACGCTTCAGCGAATCGAAATAAGCAGCATCAACCGCTTGCATCGGAACAGAGGCGGCCCCATCGAGCAAAAAACTCCGCAGATGAATCCGATCGGCCTCCTTGCGGATGAGTCTGCGGACGTACTCGCTTCGGGTACCGTGACCACGTCGCGCAACTTGCTCGTCTACGAATTGCTTTAGCGAATCCAGCATGGAGATTTTCATCCGTTTCATGCCGTCAAACCCGCCGCCACGTCGTTCCGCCCGCAGCATCCTCGAGAACCACGCCGAGATCCAGAAGCTCCTTGCGGATTCGGTCCGCCCTGGCATAGTCCTTCGCTTTGCGCGCAGCAAGTCTCGCGTCGATCCTTGCCTGAATCTCGGCATCCGGAAGTCCGTCTCCCCCGCCAGCCTGGAGAAAAGACTGCGGATCGCGTTGCAGTAATCCTAGGGTACCGCCCAACGCCTTGAGCTGGCCGGTCAACTCCCGGCGCCCCTTGTTCACCTCATTGGCAAGGTCGAAGAGGACCGCAACCGCCTCGGGCGTTCCAAAATCGTCATCCATGGCGGCCTTGAAGCGCTGCGCGTGCGGCTCTTTCCAGTCGACTTCCGCAGAACCTGCCGGCGCGCCTTTGAGCGCGGTGTAAAGCCGCGTCAACGCGCCTTTCGCGTCATTCAGGTGCACATCGGAATGGTTCAGCGGGCTGCGGTAGTGGGCGCGCAGGAGAAAGAACCTCACCACCTCCGCGTCGAACTCTTTCAGGATGTCGCGCAGCGTAAAAAAGTTGCCCAGCGACTTCGACATCTTCTCGTCGTCGACGCGCACGAAGCCGTTGTGCATCCACGTGTTGACGAATTTCTTCCCCGAATTTATTCCCATGGCGCCCTCCGTCTGCGCGATTTCGTTCTCGTGATGCGGAAACTGCAGGTCCTCGCCGCCGCCGTGGATGTCGAAGGTCTCGCCGAGCAGCGCGCAGCTCATCGCCGAGCACTCGATGTGCCAGCCCGGGCGGCCGCGTCCCCATTGCGAGTCCCACTTCACTTCCTCGGGCTCCGAATCCTTGGCCGATTTCCACAGCACGAAATCCAGCGGGTCGGCCTTGCCGGCGTCGACCTCGACGCGCTCGCCTGCGCGCAGCTCGTCGAGCGATTTGCCGGACAGTTTTCCGTAACCAGGAAATTTCCGCACTGCATAGTTCACGTCGCCGCCGGCGGCCTGATACGCGAGGCCGTTCTTCTCGAGCGAGGCGATGATGCGCAGCATCTGGGGCACGAACTGGGTGGCGCGCGGTTCGTGGTCGGGTTTCTGCACGCCAAGCGCTTCGAGATCCTCGTCCATCGCCCGGATGAACCGGCTTGTTAGCTCGCCGATCGTCTCGTTGTTCTCGACCGCGCGCCGGATGATCTTGTCTTCGATGTCGGTGATATTGCGAACATAAGTGACATCAAACCCGCTCGCGCGCAGCCAGCGCTGCACCATGTCGAAGGCGACCATCATGCGGCCATGCCCGAGATGGCAATAGTCGTAAACCGTGATGCCGCACACGTACATGCCAACCGAGCCCGCCCGGATCGGCACAAAGTCCTGCTTTTCTCCGGCAAGGGTGTTGTAGATTCTCAGCATCGACAGGCAGCGTCTCCCGCAATAACTCCGAATGTCCGATAAAATCGCGCACGGACGGGCCTGAAAAGCCCGGGATCGGTACCGTAGTGGAGTACAATCAGTGTTCCGTAGTGCCTTGAAAAGTATAACACAATGCTTAAATTAGCCGGGTCCGCAAAGAGGTGTGTGCAGGTGTGCGCGGTGATGTCGCTCCTCGTTGCATCGGCCGCGGTCCGCGCCGATGACATCCAGGACGCGAGCCAGATGCTGCGCGCAGGCCAGCACCAGCAGGCCCTCGATCGAGTCAACAAGGTCCTCGCCGCCAAGCCGCGCGACGCGCAGGCGCGCTTCCTCAAGGGCCTGATCCTTACCGAGCAGGGCAACACCAAGGAAGCGGTCGTGATTTTCACGAAGCTCACCGATGATTATCCGGACCTGCCCGAGCCTTACAACAACCTCGCGGTGATCTACGCCTCGCAAGGCCAGTACGACAAGGCGCGCGCCTCGCTCGAGCAATCGATCCGCACGCATCCGAGCTACGCCACCGCCTACGAGAATTTGGGCGACGTGTATTCCAAGCTCGCCAGCCAGGCCTACGACAAGGCCCTCCAGCTGGACTCCTCGAACTCGGCGGCGCAGAACAAACTCGCCCTGGTCCGCGAACTCGTCGGTGGCGCGCCCAAAGGCAGCGCCGCTGCCGTAGCAGCCAAACCGCCCGCCAAACTGCCGGTCACCGTCGCGGCCGCACCGGCGGAGACGAAACCTGCACCTGCTCCCGCGGCCGCACCGGCGCCGGCCCCCGCGCCCGCGGCGGCAGCCCCCGAACCCAAGCCGCCGGCTGCGCCCTCCGCCGCCGAAAAGCCTGCGCCCAAGGTCGCCGCCGCGAGCGGCAACGACGAAGTGCTCCAGTTGCTCCATGCCTGGGCCGCCGCCTGGTCGAAACGAAACGTCGACGCCTATCTCGGCTTTTATGCCAAGGACTTCAAGACCCCCAAGGGCGAGCCGCGCGCCGAGTGGGAGCGGGGCCGCCGCACTCGGATCCTGGCGCCCAAGACCATCTCAGTAGAAGCGGATTCGCCCAAAGTGAGCATGACCGGCGACAAGCAGGCGAGCGTGACCTTCCGCCAGCGCTACCGCTCGGACAACATCAACGCCAACAGCATGAAGACGCTGGTGCTCGTGAAAACCGACGGCGGCTGGAAGATCCAGCAGGAGAAGGTGGCGAATTGAAAGGCTTGATCGCCGCCCTGCTCCGCGCCAGCCTTCCCGCTTTTTTCCTCCTCTTTCCCCTGCCGGCCGCGCAAGCGCTGCGCGAGGCGCACCCGCCCGCCCAGCGCCAGATCCCGGCTTCGCAGACCGAGAAGGCGCTCGCGCAGATTTTCGCGGCCATCGAGCAGGGCAAGTTCGATCATGCGCTCGAGCGCGTCGAAGCGCTGCTCGCGCTCAACCCGAACTATCGCCTTGCGCACCTGATCCGCGGCGACTTGCTGCTCGCGCGCACCCGCCCCATCACCGCATTCGGCAATGCCGGCAACGTGCCGCGCGAGAAGATCGAGGACCTGCGCGCCGAAGCCCTGTCCCGCCTGCGGGCGATGCGCGAGCGCCCGGCCGCCGGCCAGGTGCCGCGCTACCTCGTCCAGTTCAGGCCCGACCAGACGCACGCGCTGGTGGTCGACTCCAAGCGCTCGCGCATGTACGTGTTCGAGAACGACCGCGGCAGGCCGCGTTTCGTTGCGGACTACTACGTCACACTGGGCAAGCGCGGCATCGACAAGGCGCGCGAAGGCGACCAGAAAACCCCGATCGGCGTGTACCACGTGACGGCCAATCTGCCGCGCAGGAAGCTGGCCGACTTTTACGGCTCCGGGGCGTTCCCGATCAACTACCCCAACGAATGGGACAAGCGCCACGGCCGCAACGGCCACGGCATATGGCTGCACGGCACGCCCTCGGACACCTTCGCGCGCCCGCCGCGCGCAAGCGACGGCTGCATCGTGCTGTCCAACGTCGACCTCGATTTCCTCGCAGCCGAACTGCAGGTGGGTCTCACCTCCGTCATCATCGCCGACGAGATCCAGTGGGCCGACAGCGCGGCGCAGGAAGAGGAGCGCAAGTCGCTCGCGCACGCGATCGAATCGTGGCGCGCCGACTGGGAGAGCCTCGACACCGAAAAGTACCTCAGGCATTACTCGACGAAATTCCAGTCCGCCGACCAGAGCTACTCGCAGTGGGCGGCGCGCAAGCGCAGGGTCAACGGCGGCAAGGACTGGGTCAAGATCGGGCTGACGGGGGTCAGCATGTTCCGCAACCCGGGCAAGGACGATTTCGTCGTCGTCAGCTTCGAGCAGGGGTACCGCTCGAGCAACCTGTCCAACTCGATGCGCAAGCGCCAGTACTGGATGAAGGAAGGCGCGCGCTGGAAGATCATCTACGAAGGTTCCGCTTAAAGGAGTGTCATGAGATTCGCAAAATTCTGGATCCCGTTCGTCATGCTGTCGGTCGCCGGTGCGGTTGACGGTGCGCTGGCGGCAGACCCCCAAGTCGACATCAAGACCAACCAGGGCACGATCCGCCTCGAGCTGTACGCCGCCAAGGCGCCGGTGTCGGTGGAGAATTTCCTCCAGTACGTGAAGGATGGCCACTACAACGGCACCGTGTTCCACCGCGTGATCAAGGATTTCATGATCCAGGGCGGCGGATTCGACAAGGACATGCGCCAGAAGCCCACGCGCTCACCAGTCAAGAACGAGTCGACCAACGGCCTCAAGAACGACATCGGCACGGTCGCCATGGCGCGCACTTCGGTGCGCGATTCGGCCACCTCGCAGTTCTTCATCAGCACCAAGAACAACGACTTCCTCAACTATTCCGGCGAGACGCCCCAGGGTTACGGCTACGCGGTGTTCGGCAAGGTGGTGTCGGGAATGGACGTGGTGATGAAGATCGGCGAGACGCCCACCGCCGCGGGTGACGTTCCGAAGTCGCAGGTCGTGATCGAGTCGATTTCACTCGTGGAGCCGGCGAAGAAGTAAGCGCCGCGGCGCGCCCACCCGATGCCGCGCGCGCTCTTCATCTCCGACCTTCACCTCACCGGCGAGCGCCCGGCGTCCAACGAGGCGTTCTTCGCCTTTGTCGAGCGCGAGGCGCCCGGTGCCGCGGCACTCTATATCCTCGGCGACCTGTTCGAGTACTGGATCGGCGATGACGACCTGGCCGATCCGCTCAACGCGATCGTGGCCGGGTTTCTCGCCAACACCGCAAAGGGCGGCACGCCGGTCTACCTGATGCATGGCAACCGCGATTTCCTCATGGCCGACGCATTTTGCAGGGCGGCCGGCGCGCGGCTGCTGGCCGATCCGACGGTCATCGACCTGTTCGGCACGCGCACGCTCCTGATGCATGGCGATACGCTGTGCACGGACGACACCGCCTACCAGGCGTGGCGCACGCTTTGTCGCAGCGAAGCCTGGCAGGCGCCGTTTCTTGCTGCCTCCATTGAAGCCCGGCGCGAGCAAATGCTTGCGTTACGGGCGAAAAGCGAGGCGGACAAGCGGACCAAGACGCCGGTCATCATGGACGTGAACGAGGATGCGGTGCGCGACGCCCTGCGCAGCCACAACTGCACCCGCCTCATCCACGGCCACACCCATCGGCCCGGCCATCACACGCTGGAAGTGGATGGCCGCGCATGCGAACGCTGGGTGCTGCAGGACTGGTACGGACGCGGCGGCTTTCTCGAGGTGGGTCCGGACGGCGCCAGGCTCGTCAGCCTTCCGCCGGCTTGAAGCGGGAAAAAACAATCACTTTCGACCCAAGCCAAACCGAGGGTGGCGTCGGTGATGCCGGACAACCAATATCCGAACGCAGTCGGAATCGACATCGCGAAAAAGAACGGAGTACGGGAAGCGGTGGACAATGCAGCGTCGAATCTGCTCCTCGACGATCGGGAATTGCAGAGGATCCCGGGCTATCCGGGTGATCGCCGCATCAATTTCGGCGCGGAACTCCGAATCCAGACCGGGTCGCGCTCCCATAGAACGACGCACCCTCGTTTACATCTTCTACAGTGGAAGGATGGTACTCAACCCTCATTCAGCCGTGCCGCGGGTCCGCCGGCGAAATTCTTCGTGGCTCAGGGGAGCGACCTGCCCGGACTCGATCTCGGCGTCACGCTCGCGAGCCATCGCAATTCCGCCTCGGTCCGTATCGGGATCGGCGAGCCAAGCGGTAACTTCCTCCAGGCTCTCCCAAGCCAGCAACGCCAAACGCTCCCGCTCTCGCGGCGGTAAACGCAGCAACTCTTCCTCAAGTTTTTCAACAGTGCCCATCGCGCAAAGTGTACCAGCGCTCGGCCATGACAGTCATCCAGCGATTGGGGCTTTTGGCGGTCCGCCAGCCTTCGGCTTGAAACGGGCAAAGGAATCCTCCGCCGAACCCGCCTCGCAGTTTTGCCTGTAGACCTCGCGCGCAAGATTATCCAGCCCCGGCACCGGCGTCTGCTCGCGAAAGAAGCGCTTCGTCGCCTGCGCTGATTCGCTTGGCAGCCCGGCCAAGCGCGCCGCTGCCGCGCGCGCCCCGTCCAGCACGCGATCCGCGGGCACCTCCTGTTCCGCGAGCCCGAGCCCGACCGCTTCGGCGCCTGTGTGCGGGGTCGCTCCCCAAACCAGCCAGCGCGCCCGCGCGATGCCCACGCGTCGTACCAGCGCCTCGATGCCCCACGGCGGGAAGAACCCGAGTTCCACTTCCGGCAAACGCCATACCGCATCGGTGGCGGTCACCACTACGTCGCAGCCGATCGCCAGCATGAAGCCGCCGCCGAGCGCGAATCCGTGCACC
>JANMXB010000180.1:0-4671 GCA_031380765.1 Pseudomonadota bacterium
TCTGGCCGAGCTCGTCCTCAACCGCACGTGGCGCCCGATGCTGGCGGTCACCGGCGCATCGGGACTCCCGCTGCCCGCCAACGCGGGCAACGTGCTGCGGCCGCAGACCCAGCTGGTGCTTTCGCTGCGCATTCCACCGACCATCGATGGCGAGACGGCCGCGCGCGCGCTGAAGAAGCTCCTCGAAGCGGATCCGCCCTACGGCGCCAGGGTGACCTTCGAGCACGGCCAGTCGGCCACCGGCTGGCATGCGCCGGTCACTGCGCCGTGGCTTGAAGAAGCCATCGACGCCGCGTCGGCGCGCCACTACGGCAAGCCGGCAATGTGGATGGGCGAAGGCGGCACGATTCCCTTCATGGCGATGCTCGGAGAAAAATTCCCGCAGGCGCAGTTCCTGATCACCGGCGTGCTCGGGCCCCACTCCAACGCCCACGGCCCCAATGAATTCCTGCACATCGCTTACGCGAAGAAACTCACCGCCTGCGTGGCGGACATTGTCGCCGCCCATGCAGCGCACCTGGCCTGACGGGCCAGTCGTTACACCTGGCCTGACGGGCCGGTCCTTACACCTGTCTATGGATCCGGGCCTTACTCCAGCGAGGGCTTGCGCACTGTCGCGTAGTGTGGCCGCGTAAGGACTTCCGGCCGCAGGACTTCGTCGAGCTCGGCCTTGGTCATCAGCCCGCGCGCAATAACGATATCCGCGATGTTGGCCCCCGTAAGCAACGCCTCGCGGGCGACATCGGTGGCGTTGGCGTAACCGATGATCGGGTTGAGCGCGGTCACCAGGCCGATCGAGCGGTCCACGGTCGATTTGAGGAATTCGCGGTTCGCGGTAATGCCCTTCACACAGCGGTCGGCCAAAATCGCGCAGCCCGCGGAAAGATGCGCAATGCTCTTGAACAGACTATGCGCGATCACCGGCTCGAACGCATTCAACTGGAGCTGACCGCCCTCGGCGGCAAAGCTGACGGTGATGTCGTTGCCGATGACTTCGAAAGCGATCTGGTTGACCACCTCCGGAATCACGGGGTTGACCTTGCCCGGCATGATCGACGAGCCGGCCTGCACCGCCGGCAGGTTGATCTCGCCCAGCCCCGCGCGCGGCCCCGACGACAGCAGGCGCAGGTCGTTGCAGGTTTTCGACAGCTTTACGGCGATCCGCTTCAGCACGCCGGAGAGCTGCACGAACGACCCCGCGTCCTGCGTCGCCTCGATGAGGTTCGATGCGGTGACCAGTTGCATGCCCGCGATTTCGGAGAGCCTGCGGCAGACAAGAGCCGCGTAATCGGGGTGAGCGTTGATGCCGGTGCCGATGGCAGTGGCGCCCAGGTTCACTTCGCGCACCAGCGCCGCGGCCTCCTGCAGGCGCTCTTCGTCCTCGCCCAGCATCACCGCGTAAGTGCTGAACTCCTGCCCGAGCGTCATCGGCACGGCGTCCTGCAGCTGGGTCCGGCCCATCTTGAGCACGTCCGCGAACTCTGCGGCCTTGGCTTCGAACGCCTCGCGCAGATAGCGCATCTGCGTTGCGAGCCGGCGGATGCCGAAGTTGAGCGCCACCTTGACCGCCGTCGGGTAGACGTCGTTGGTGCTCTGGCTCATGTTCACGTCGTCCATCGGATGCAGGTGCCGGTAGTCGCCTTTGGCATGGCCGAGAATCTCGAGGGCGCGGTTGGCGATCACCTCGTTGGCGTTCATGTTGGTGGAAGTGCCGGCACCGCCCTGGATCACGTCGACCACGAATTCGTTTGCCAGCGCTCCCGCGCTCACTTCCTCGCACGCCCGCGCAATTGCGTCGGCCTTTGCGTGCGCGAGCAGCCCGAGTTCCCGGTTCGCAAGGGCGGCGGCCTTCTTCACGCACGCAAGCGCCGAGATGAGGTCCGGGTAAATGGAAATCGCGGTGCCCGTGATCGGAAAATTTTCGAGCGCCCGCAGCGTATGCACGCCGTAATAGGCCGCCGCCGGCACGGCGCGGTCGCCAAGCAGGTCGTGTTCGATGCGCGTGGGTTCGGGGAACATCGCTGGCTCCGTGGGAGGCGACTGCCTGGAACATGATAGCCCGGCCGGCCGGTGAATTTCGGCACGGTACGTGCTTGACTTCGGTACAGTGGGCACTGACAATTAATCGGTCTTATCAGAATTGCGCCCCGATTCCAGGCTGGATTCAGGCTATCGGCCACGGGCAGCGCGACATGTGAATATCCCAAAACTGCCAGGAGAGAAGTAATGCGAATTTTCCGTACGCTGATGGTTCTTGCTGCCGCGTCCCTTGTGGCCGGCCCCGTGTTGGCGCAGGACACCCTCAAGAAAATCAAGGACAGCGGCGTGATCACGGTCGGCCACCGCGATGCCTCGATCCCGTTCTCCTACTACGATGACAAGCAGCAGCCGGTCGGCTACGCCATGGACCTGTGCGCGAAGATCGTTGACGCGGTCAAGGCGGAACTGAAAATGCCCAAGCTCGAGGCCAAGTACCAGCTGGTGACTTCGGCCAACCGCATCCCGCTGATCGCCAACGGCACGGTCGACCTCGAGTGCGGCTCGACGACCAACAACATTGAACGCCAGAAGCAGGTCTCCTTCACCATCACCCATTTCCTGACCGCGAACCGCTACGTGACGAAGAAATCGGCGGGGATCAAATCCATCGACGATCTCAAGGGCAAGACCGTCGTATCGACTTCAGGCACCACCAATATAAAGCAGGCGACCGACCTGAATACCGCCAAGAACATGGGCATGAACATCGTCCCTGCGAACGGCCATCCGGAAGCGTTCCAGATGGTTGAATCGGGACGCGCGGTTGCGTTCGTGATGGACGATATCCTGCTGTATACGCTGATGGCGCAGGCGCGCACACCGGGAGACTACGTAATTTCAACCGACGCGCTGTCGCTTCCCGAGCCTTACGGAATCATGATGCGCAAGGACGATCCCGCGTTCAAGAAAGTCGTCGACGGTGCGATGACCGCAGTTTACAAGAGCGGTGAGATCAACAAGATCTACGCCAAGTGGTTCACCTCGCCGGTACCGCCCAAAGGCATCAATTACAACGTGCCGATGTCGCCGCAATTCAAGAATCTGATTGCAAACCCGACCGATTCGGGCGATCCGACCGCGTACAAGTAAGCGGCTGGGCAGAACCAACGGGAAGCCAAGGCTTCCCGTTTTTCTTGGGGGGTGGGATGAATTACAACTGGGACTGGGGAATCTTCTTTCAGGCCGAGCCTGGCGGCACGGGGACCTATCTCCACTACCTCCTCGTCGGACTGGGCTGGACGCTCGCCACCGCACTGGCCGCCTGGGTCATCGCGCTCCTGGTTGGCTCCATCGTCGGCACCCTGCGAACGCTGCCCACCAAGTGGGTGGTGGGTCTGGGCAACGCCTACGTCGAGATTTTCCGCAACGTGCCCCTGATCGTGCAGATGTTCCTGTGGTTTTTCGTCCTGCCGGAATTTCTTCCAGCCCGCATGGGTGACGCCATCAAGCAGATGCCGCCGCCCTGGAGTTCCTATCTCCCCGCCGTTCTCTGCCTGGGAATCTACACCTCCGTGCGCGTCGCCGAGCAGGTGCGCGCCGGCATTCAGTCGCTGCCGCGCGGCCAGAGCATGGCCGGCACGGCGCTGGGTCTCACGCTGCCGCAGACCTACCGCTTCGTGATCCTGCCGATGGCGTTCCGCATCGTGATGCCGCCGCTGACCTCGGAGTTCATGAACATCATCAAGAATTCGTCGATTGCGCTCACGATAGGCTTGCTCGAGCTGACCGGCCGGGCGCGCGCCATGCAGGAGTTCAGCTTCCACGTATTCGAGGCGTTTGCCGCGGCAACCCTGATCTACCTCATCACCAACCTCATTGTGGTGCTCGGCATGCGCGCCATCGAGCACAAGCTTCGCGTGCCTGGATTCATCGGCCCGTCCACACCACAAATCGCGGGGCACTGATGTTCCCCGGCTACGACTTCGATGTAATCCAGCGCTCCGCGGGGTATCTCTTTCGCGAGGGCATGACGTTCACGGTCACGCTTACGCTGCTTGCAATGGCCGGCGGCATCGTTTTCGGCACGCTTCTCGCCATGATGCGCCTGTCCAAGTTCAAGGTGACCGCGATGATCGCGGGCGCTTACGTGAACCTCATGCGCTCGGTGCCGCTCCTCTTGGTGATCTTCTGGTTCTTCTTCCTCGTGCCGTACCTGGGCGCGTGGGTCATTGGCGCCAAGGAGCCGGTGAAAGTCGGCGCGTTCCTGTCTGCGGTGATTACCTTCACCATGTTCGAGGCGGCTTACTTCTGCGAGATCATGCGCGCGGGCATCCAGTCGGTCTCGCGCGGGCAGGTGTCGGCGGGTTACGCACTGGGCCTGGACTACTGGCAGACGATGGGCCGCATCGTGCTCCCGCAGGCTTTCCGCAACATGACGCCGGTGCTTCTCACCCAGACAATCATCCTGTTCCAGGACACCTCGCTGGTTTATGTCATTTCGGCAACCGACTTCCTGGGCGCCGCGGTCAAGATCGCCAACCGCGACTACCGGCTGGTCGAGATGTACACCTTCGTCGCCGTCGTCTACTTCCTCATTTCGTTCGGGCTGTCCAGGCTGGTGCGGCAGCTGCAGGCAAGAATCGCAATCATCCGCTGAGAGCCCCCAATGATCTCCATCAAGAACGTCAGCAA
>JANMXB010000232.1:0-5237 GCA_031380765.1 Pseudomonadota bacterium
TTCTATTATTTGTCGCGCATTGCGCTGGTCAAGGACGAGTCGAATTTCGACAAGTTCGACCGCGCGTTCTCCGAATTCTGGGACGGCGTCGAGGCCATCCCGGGAATAGAGGCCGAAATCCCGCTCGAGTGGCTCCTCAAGCAGGCCGAGCTCACCCTGAGCGACGAAGAAAAGAAAATGATCGAGGCGCTGGGCGGCTGGGAAAAGCTCATGGAGACGCTGAAGAAACGCCTGGAGGAGCAGAAGGAGCGCCACCAGGGCGGCAACAAGTGGATCGGCACCGGCGGCACCTCGCCTTTTGGCGCGTACGGGTTCAATCCCGAGGGCATCCGCATCGGCCAGAAGAGCTCGCGCAACCGCAGCGCCGTGAAAGTGTGGGACCAGCGCGAGTACCAGAACCTCGACGACTCGGTGGAGTTGGGAACGCGCAACATCAAGGTGGCTTTGCGCCGCCTGAGGCGGTTTGCCCGCCAGGGCGCACCGGAGGAGTTCGACCTCGACAACACCATCAGCTCGACCGCAAAGAAGGCCTACCTCGACATCCACATGCGACCTGAGCGCCGCAACACGGTCAAGGTGCTCATGCTGCTGGATATCGGCGGATCGATGGACGATCACGTGAAGCTTTGCCAGGAGATGTTTTCCGCGGCCAAGACCGAGTTCAAGCACCTCGAATACTTCTACTTCCACAACTGCCTCTACGATTTCGTGTGGAAGGACAACCGGCGCCGCCATTCGGAGCGCACCCGCACCTGGGACCTGCTGCACAAATACGGGCACGATTACAAGGTGATCTTCGTCGGCGACGCGACCATGAGCCCGTACGAGATCCTGCAACCCGGCGGGTCGATCGAGTATTTCAACGAAGAGGCCGGCGCCGTCTGGGTAAAGCGCGTGACCGAGGTGTACCAGAAGTGCGTCTGGCTCAATCCCGAGCCCGAGGAGATCTGGGGCTACCGCCAGTCGGTCCAGGTCATGAAGGAGCTCATGGGTGGCCGCATGTACCCCACCACGATGGGCGGCCTCGAAAAAGCCATGAAGGTGCTGACGAAATAGTCCGGCTTCAGTTCGGCTGGGCCGCGGTTGCCTCCGGCACTATCAGCCGGTAGTCGAAATCGCTCACACCCGGCACCACGTCGACCACTTCCGCCACCGCGAGCAAAGTGTCGGTGCTGACCTTTCCCGCCAGTGTCACCCTGCCGCAGTTCGCGGTCACCGAAATTTTCGTGTCGCGCGTCAGTGGCGAGAGGCGGAGCGCCGCGCGCACGCGCGCGGCCAGCGCAAGGTCTTTCAGCTGCTGGCGGGATTTCGCGGTCTCCGCGAACGCATCTGACTGCGCCAGCCGGACAACCTCCTCCACGCACTCCTCCACGCTCACGCGCTGGGTATTGAAGACCACGTCGTAGTTTTCCGGGTCGGTCCATTGCAGGCCGAAGTGGCGGCGCATGATCGCGGTGTGTGCCTCGTCGTTGCAACGGATCTCGACGCTGATCAGCTCGTCGTCGTCGCAGTTGAGGCGCTCCATCATGCGGCGCTTGCGCAGTGCGAGCGGCGCGCAGACACGCACGCAAATAGCGTGCGGCACGTCACGCAAAAGGTGCGTTGCGCCCCACCCACGCACCACCGCGCCCCTGCCCTGGATCGCGAGGTCGAAAATCTCGTCGGCCGAGAAGATCGCCAGGCTCGTCTTGTCTGCGGTCATGCGTTCCAGCAGGCCCGCGGTGCCGTCGAGCAGGCGGATGACGTGGCTCTTGCGCACGCGCATCCGGTCGGCCAGGTGGTCGGCCACCTCGTGGTAGAAAACCGGCAGGTCCAGAGTCTGGCCGAGCCCGGCGGCGACGTCCTTCCCGAGCGAACCCATCTCACGCGTGATCGCGATAATCGGCATGACGGCCTCCCAGCCACCGGTGTGTCGGGCTACAAGCCTACTCCAGCAGGAAGGAGCGCGATATAGGCGTGAGCCCGTACAGAGCCAGTCTTTGGCACTACCCGAGAACCACCCGGTTGCGGCCCTCGCTCTTGGCACGGCGCAGCGCGGCCTCCGCGGTTTTGAACAGGTCGGTTTCGGGTTTCGCGCCCGCTTCGCGTCCCGCGACTCCGATGCTCACCGTAATGGCCCGGCGCGCCCCTTGGGCCTCGCGCAGCGCCTTGCGCGCTCCGACCTCGACGTCGCGCCGCAGGCGCTCGGCAACCGCCATCGCCGCGGCCGGCGGGGTATGCGTGGCCACGACCGCGATTTCCTCCCCGCCATAACGCACCAGCACGTCGGACTCGCGCACGCCTCCGCTCAGGATGCGCCCGATCTCGGTGAGGACCTGGTCGCCGACGGCATGCCCATACGTGGCGTTAACGCTCGCGAAATTGTCGATATCGAGCAGCATGACCGAAACCGCCAAGCCATGGCGCTCCGCGCGCATCATCTCCTCGCGCATGCGGCGATCGAGATAGTGACGGCTGTCCAGTCCCGACAGTGCATCGGTCACGTTGGCGCGCTCGAGCGTGGACATGCGGCGGATATTGATCACGGTGGCGAGCGACAGCCGCGACGCCAGCCAGACAAAGCACGCACTGCACACGAACACCACCGGAACCAGCAGGTCGGAAATCGTCTCGTGGCGGCCCCACGAGACGCCGAGATAGCCGGCATAGCCGAGGATGAAAAAAGCGATCAGGCCTGCCAGCAGGCGCCACTGCGAGCGCATCGGACCCTCAGGGAGCTCGCTGATCAGCCTGCGCGTCGGGGGCAGCGCGGCGACCAGAATCGCCAACCCCGCGGCGACAAGGATCATCGCGAGGGCATTCAGCATGGAAGTCGGATTTTCATGTTTTTAGGGCGCGAGCTTCTTGCATCCGTCGCGGTGCATTGTACCTCCGCACCGGCAATCGGCCGGTACGGCGCGCTCGCCCTCAGCCTGAAGCGGCACGAGGCGCGGCGCACAGAAGACGCTCGAATGCGTGCGCATCGAGCGGCTCGCTGTACAGGCGCCCCTGCCATTCTTCGCACCCGAGCCCCTGGAGGCGCTCGAGCTGCGCGGCATTTTCCACCCCTTCTGCGGCGAGGGCCAGTCCCAGCTCCCTTGCCATCGCCGCAAGGGTCTGCACGACGGTTGCTGTTTCCTCGCGCGTTGCCAGGTCCGCCACGAACCTGCGATCGATCTTGAGCTTGCCCACCGGCATCCGGGTCAGGGCCGCAAGATCGAACTGCCCGGTGCCCAGCTCATCGATAGTCAGCGCTACCCCCAGCCCGGCAATGGCCCTGAGCGTTCCAAGGTATTCGTTTTCGCCGCGCTGGATGCTGGGCTCGGCCAGCTCGAGCGCAAGCCTGGAGGCGTCCAGGCCGTTGTCGTGCAGCGCCTGTTCGAGCGTGGCTGCGAATCCCTGGTCGCGCGAACACGCCTTTATCGAGACATTCAGCGCAAACCAAAGCCCGGACATCGGATGCTCGCGCCAGCCGGCGATGCGCTCGCACGTACGCCCGATGAGCCAGGTACCGAGCGCGCCCGTGAGACCGCATTTCTCGGCAAGCGGCATGAACACCTCCGGTGGAAGCACTCCCCGCGCGGGATGCTCCCAGTGCAACGACACCTCGGCGCCGACGACCGTCGGCGCCGGTACGGCGGATTTCGGCCCGGAGCCGCTGCGCACGATGGGCTGGAAACGCAGCGCGAACTCGCCCTGCGCGATCGCCCGGTGCAGGTCGGTTTCCATCTCGAGGCGCTCGAGGGCGCGCACGTTGAATTCGCGGGAGAAGAAACGGCTGGTGTTGCCCCCCGCTTCGCGCGCAGCAAACCGGGCGGCGTCGGCATTCTTGAGCAGCTCGACGAAATCCAGGCCGTCACCCGGATAGACGCTGATCCCGATGCTGGCCGAAACACTCAGCGCACGGCCCTCGATCACGATGGGTGCGGCCAGGGCGCCGAGCACCTTCTGGGCAACCAGGGAAACATCGTCGATCTGGCGCGCGCCATCCCACAACAGCACGAACTCGTCCCCGCCCGGCCGCGCCAGGGTGTCGTCCTTGCGCAGCGTGCCCGACAGGCGCTCCGCGGCCGCGCGTATCACTGCGTCGCCGACGCGGTGGCCAAGCGAATCGTTGACCAGCCGCCAGCGATCCAGCTGCAAGGAAAGCACGGCGAGCCGCCCCTTGTTGCGCCCGGCGTTGAGGATCGCCTGTGCGGCCCGGTCGGCGAGCAGGAGGCGGTTGGGAAGTCCGGTCAGCGCATCGCGGGTGGCGAGAAACTGGATGCGCTCCTCGGCCTGCCTCTTTGCCGTCATATCCGCGCCGGTGCCGCGGAACCCTCTCAAAGCACCGCTGGCATCGAATACCGGCACGCCGGTCATGCTTTGCCAGATGACGCGGCCCGATTTCGTGATCGAGCGGTGCACGAGGTCGCGGAACGGCTCACCGCGGTCACGGTAGCCCGCGAGGCGCTCGTCGATGGTCCGCGCTTCCCCCAGCGGCATGAACTCCTGGGGCCGCCGGCCGAGCAGGTCGGCGTGCGCGTAGCCAAGTACCGCTTCGATGCGGCTCGACAGCCACGTATAGCGAAACTCCGCGTCGGTTTCCCAAACGTATTCGCCGGCGGCTTCGACGACGTCGCGAAAGCGCTGTTCGCGCTCGGCAAGAGCCGTGCGGGTGCGTACCCTTTCCGAAATGTCGCGCAGGACGGTCTGCACCACCAGGCGGCCGCGCTCCAGGTACGAGACGCTGGCGCCTTCGACCATTGCCACGCTGCCGTCCTGCCGCAACATCCTGAGTTCGCGGAATTCGCTTTTGCCCGGGCCCGCGCGCAGGTAGCGCGCCTGCTCGAGGACCGCAGCGCGGTCTTCGGGATGCACCATGTCGACAGTCTCGCGGCCGGCCAGCGCCGCCGGGCCGGCAACGCCGAGCATCGAGGCGGCCGCGCGGTTGGCATATTCGATACGGCCATCGGACTGGAGCAGGACTGCATCGGGCGACAGGTCCACCAGCGTGCGATAGCGTGCCTCCGCATCGCGCACTGCCTGCTCGGCGCGCTTTCTGCGGTCGATGTCGACCACCGTTCCCGTCATGCGCATCGCCCGTCCCGCTTCATTGCGCGCTACGACTCTTCCGGAGCTCACCACCCACTTCCAGTCGCCCGATGCGGTCTGAATGCGGATCTCGGCGGAAAAGGATTCGGTCTCGCCTTTGACGGCCCGCCGCGAAGCCAGCAGCGCGGCATCGCGGTCCTGGGCATGGATCCGCGCCAAGACCT
>JANMXB010000240.1:0-6264 GCA_031380765.1 Pseudomonadota bacterium
GTCTGTGCCCGTGCTCGTGGACGCGGGCGTCGGCACCGCTTCGGACGCTGCGATCGCGATGGAACTCGGTTGCGACGGCGTGCTGATGAACACGGCCATCGCCGCCGCGAGGAACCCGATCCTCATGGCGCAGGCCATGAAGAAAGGCGTCGAGGCCGGCAGGGAGGCCTACCTCGCCGGCCGCATGCCGAAGAAGCTCTACTCCGCCACGCCCTCCTCCCCGAGCGTGGGAATGATCAGCGGGTCCGCGCAGACCAAAGCCGCGTGAGCCATCGATGCAGGAGCGGCCGCGCAGGACGGTAAAGAGTTTCGTCCTGCGCCAGGGGCGCGTCTCGAATGCCCAGCAGCGCGCCTGGGACACGCTGTTTCCCCGCTACGGCATTCCATTTTCCGAGCAACCGCTCGACGCCCCGTCGGTTTTCGGGCGCAGCGCGGCGCTGATCCTCGAGATCGGCTCCGGGATGGGCGAGACCAGCGTGGCCATTGCGAAGGCACGTCCGGAAAACGACTACATCGCCATCGAGGTGCACCTGCCCGGCGTGGGCAGCCTGCTCAAATCGATCGCCGAGGCAGGCCTCACCAACCTGCGCGTGATCCGGCACGACGCGGTGGACGTGCTGGAGAAGATGATTCCCGATGCCACGCTTGCCGGACTCCACGTCTTCTTTCCGGACCCGTGGCCGAAGAAGCGGCACAACAAACGCAGGATCATCCAGCCGCCGCTGGCCGCACTCATGGCGCGGAAGCTCGCACCGGCTGGCTACATCCATCTTGCGACCGACTGGCAGGCGTATGCGGAGCACATGCTGGAAGTGCTCGCCGCCGAGCCCCTGCTGGAAAATTCAGCCCAGGACTATGCACCGCGTCCTGCGTACCGGCCGCAGACTAAATTCGAGGTGCGCGGGCTGAAGCTGGGGCACGGCGTGTGGGATCTGGTATTTCGTCTAAAATAGAAGGGAATGTACCGGTAAAGATACAAAAATGTCTGTAGATCGGCTCCAGTAGCCATTCTTCAGAAACATATCTTCAAGATTTAAGGCAGAAACAGCTCCAGCAACTCGTTCAGGAAACGCTGACCCTTGGGCGTCGGACGCAGCGTCTGCCAGTCGCGCTCGAGCAACCCGAGCGCCTCGCCCTTGGCCAACGCAGACTCGATCACCGAAATCTCCAGACCTGTGCGTTCGCGAAACAACGCGACCGGCACGCCCCCGATCAACCGCAGCGCGTTGAGCATGAACTCGAACGGCAGTTCTGCGCGCGCGACCGTCCGGTGCTCGACAATCGATTTTCCCTCCGGCGCCATCGCCATGTACTCGCGCGGCTGCTTGGCGCGCGCGTGGCGCTCGATCCGGTCCGGGAAGCTGATCTTGCCGTGCGCGCCCGCGCCGAGGCCAAGGTAATCCCCGAACTGCCAGTAGTTGCTGTTGTGCCGCGAGCGGTGCCCGGGCTTGGCGAAAGCCGAAGTCTCGTAGTGCTCGAAGCCGGCCGCAGCCAGCAAGCCTTCCGCGCTTTCCTGCATCTCGGCGGCCAGGTCGTGGGGAGGCAGCTTTGGCGGATGGCTGTAGAAGACGGTATTGGGCTCCAAGGTCAGCTGGTATGCGGAGAGATGCAACGTGCCGTATCGGATGCCTTCCTCGATGTCCGCACGCGCTTCGAGCAATGTCTGCTCAGGCAGGCCGTACATGAGATCCAGGTTGATGTTGTCGAACTCCGCCTGCGCAATTCCGATCGCACGGCGCGCCTCGTCCGCACCGTGGATGCGTCCCAGCGCCTTGAGGTGCCCATCGTTGAAACTCTGGATGCCGATCGACAGGCGATTGATGCCCGCGGCGCGAAAGTCGTGGAACTTCTGCGCCTCGAACGTTCCCGGATTGGCTTCCAGCGTGATCTCGGCATCCGCCGCGATGGTTACGCGCGAGCGGATGCCGGACAGAAGGTTATCTATCGAGCGCGCCGAGAACAGGCTGGGCGTTCCGCCGCCGAAGAAGATGCTGTAGACGCGCCGGCCCCAGATCCATGGCAGCGCGCTTTCGAGGTCCGCAATGAGCGCAGCGCAGTAAGCCTTCTCGGGCAGGTCGCCTTTTTTCTCGTGCGAATTGAAATCGCAGTAAGGGCATTTGCGCACGCACCATGGCATGTGCACGTAAAGCGACAGGGGCGGCAAGGCTGCCAGCCGCATGGTCCCGGGGCGCGCAAGCTCGATTTTCGTGGCTGTGGTCATCAGGCCTCGTCGCGCAGGCGGTTGAGCAATCTCTGCAATGCGATCCCACGGTGGCTGATGCGGTTCTTCGTCGCCGCATCGAGCTCGGCGGCGGTCTGGCCGAGCGCCGGAAGCAGGAACAACGGGTCGTAGCCGAAGCCGTTGCACCCGCGCGGCCGGTCGGTGAGCTCGCCGCGCCAATTGCCTTCGGCGACCAACGGCTGCGGATCGCCCGCGTAGCGCACGAGCACCATCACGCAGGCGTAGTGGGCCGTTTTGATTGCTTCGCCCGCGATCGCCTCATGCAGCTTGGCGTTGTTGCGCGCATCGCGTTCCTCGCGTGTGCCTTGCGTACCGGCAAAGTAGGCGGAGTTCACGCCCGGCTCGCCCCCAAGCGCGTCCACGCAGATCCCGGAATCGTCGGCGAGCGCGGGCAGGCCCGCAGCCCGGCTCGCATGACGTGCCTTGGCCAGTGCATTCTCGAGGAAGGTGAAATGCGGCTCTTCGGCGTCGGCGATCCCGAGTTCGCCCTGGGAAACGACTTCGATGCCAAGCGGCGCGAGCAGCGCCCCGATTTCCGCCAGCTTGCCCGGATTGCCGCTCGCCACGACGAGTTTCTTCACAACCCTAGCGATTGCTTTTGCAGCCCGACGAGTTCGCCGATCCCCTTGCCGGCAAGCGAGAGCAGGTCGTCCAGCTCCTTGCGCGAAAAGGCGGCTCCCTCGGCCGTGCCCTGGACTTCGATGAAACCGCCCGACCCCGTCATCACCACATTCATGTCGGTGTCGCATCCGGAGTCTTCGGCGTAGTCCAGGTCGAGTACGGGCGTCCCCTTATAGACGCCGACCGACACCGCAGCGACGAACTCCTTCAGCGGCAGTTCCGCGATCGAGCCGTGCGCCTTGAGCCAGGTAAGCGCGTCATGCACGGCGACGAATGCGCCGGTGATCGAGGCGGTGCGCGTCCCGCCGTCGGCTTGCAGCACGTCGCAGTCGATCTGGATCGTGCGCTCACCCAGGCGCGCCAGGTCGACCACCGCGCGCATCGAGCGTCCGATGAGCCGCTGGATCTCCTGCGTGCGTCCGGACTGCTTGCCGCGCGCAGCCTCCCGATCGCCGCGCGTATTCGTCGCGCGCGGCAGCATGCCGTACTCGGCCGTAAGCCAGCCCTGCCCGCGGCCCTTGAGGAAGGGCGGCACCTTGGCCTCGACGCTTGCCGTGCACAGCACCCTGGTGTCGCCGAAGGAAACCAGAACGGAACCTTCCGCGTGCTTCGTGTAGCCGCGCTCGATCGAAACAGCGCGCATCTGGTCGGGCCGTCGTTTGCTCGGTCTCATTTTTTCCCGGGGTTGTAGCGTTTGAGGGCGGTCTTGATGTCGGCGATGGCGCGCTCTATGTCCTCGTCCGACATGTGCATCTTGGCGAAGTCCGGATCCGTGGCGGTGAAATCCTGGATGTCCGTGGGCAGGTCGTAGGACGGCACTGTCACCGGCGCCGCGGCCGCGACGGGTGGCGCAATCGCCTCTTCGCCCCAGCCTATCGCCACCACCGAAACATTATCGCACTGCAGTCCGGCGCGCGTTTCGGCCAGCGTAATGAGTTCGGGCAACGCTTCGATGATGCTTTTTTCCGCGAGCTTGCCCAGGAGCTGCCGCTGGGAGAGCGGGCCCCAGAAGCCGTCGGAGCAAAGCAGCAGGATGTCGTCTTTCGCCAGGCGCGCGGTGGCCGCCGGCTCGATGCGGGGAGTGTGCCCGCCGCCGAGGCACTGCAGCAGCATGTTGCGCTCCGGATGCGAACTGACGGCTTCCTCGCGGATACGTCCCTGGTCGACCAGTTGCTGCACGCGGGTGTGGTCCCGTGTGCGCACCACGATGTTTCCGCGCCGGATCAGATACAAGCGCGAATCGCCGACGTGTGTCCACCAGGCCTTGCCATCCTGGACGATGCAGGCCACTAGCGTCGTGCGCGGCGAATCGGGCAGCTTCAGCTTTTTCACATACTCGTCGATGGCGGCGTGGATGCGCCCGACCGAGCGAAACAGGAACAGGTCGGGGTCCGCAATGCGCGGCTGCGCGTCTTTCTGGAAGGCCGAAGCCAGGTAGTCGACGGCGATTTGCGCAGCCACCTCGCCCATCAGGTGCCCCCCCATCCCGTCGGCCAGCACCAGCAGCAGCGAGTCGCGCGTATACCAGTGGCCGATGCGGTCCTGGTTATAGGGCCGCGCTCCCACCCGGCTGTCCTGGAAGATCGAGAACTTCATGTGTGGCGCCGCATCCCCGGACTCACTTGCCCTGCGTTTCGCTGCCGGCCGCGGATTTCTGCGCGCCTTCCTCCGGCCGTTTCTTGAATATCGCCAGCAGGTCCTTCAGCTGGTCGATCAGCGGACCCTCGCCTTTGTGGCCGGGGTCTTTCTGGCCGAGCAGCGCCTTTTGCAGCGCGAGCACGCTTTGCGGCCGCTCCATGTGATCGAGGCGCATGCACCAGTCGATCGTGTCGAGCAGCTTGGTCGTGTACTTGCCGCTGTAGGCTTTGCGCGCCGGTTCCACCTTGTCCTGCACGAGGCGCTGGTCGGCCGGCTGCGGCGCCTCGGCCGCGAGGCAAGCATACATCGCCGCGCCGACCGAATACATGTCGCTCCACGGCCCGAGGTTCTGGCGATTCGCGTAATGCTCGGGCGAGGCGTAGCCGGGCGTGTACATCGGCGGCAGCTGGGTGCCCTCGGCCGTCAGCGTCTGGCGCGCGGCGCCGAAGTCGATCAAGAGCGGCGAGCCGTCGTTCCTCACGTAAATGTTGCCCGGCTTGATGTCCAGGTGCAGCAGCTTGTGCGAGTGCACTTCGCGCAGCCCGTGCAGCAGCTGGCTGAAGGTCCGGCGGATCCATGCCTCCGACAACGGCCCGCGGCGCACCTGGATATGCTCCTGCAGCGTGCGACCGCGCTCGTAGCGCATGACCATGTAGACCGTCTCGTTGGCGCGGAAGAAATTCATCACGCGTACCACGTTCGGATGCGAGAGCGTCGCGAGCGCGCGTCCTTCCTCGAAAAAACATTTCATCCCGAAGCGGAAGATCGGCAGGTTCTCCTCGGGCACGGCAGGCGCCGCGTCATCGCCCGTGCGCAGGGCGAGCGAAGCAGGCAGGTACTCCTTGATCGCCACGGGCGCTTCGTTCTCGTCGTGCGCAAGATAGACGAACGAAAAACCGCCCGAGGCGAGCAGGCGCAGGATGCGGTAGTTTTCAAGCTGGAAGCCTTCCGGCAGCGCCTGGTTGGCTTGATTCGTCGACATGTCAGCGCGAGGAGGGGAGGCGGGAGCGATGCTGCAGGCTGCTATGATACGCGCTTGCCCTGCGGGGGCTGCGCACTAGTGCACAGTCCCCGGTCCCTCCATCAGACTGTCTCGCGCCTCCAATGATCCACAGCATGACCGGATACGCCGTCGCATCGGCCGAGATCACCGGCGGAACGCTCAACATCGAGCTGCGCTCGGTGAACTCGCGTTACCTCGACATCCAGTTCCGTGTCGCGGACGAATTGCGCATGCTCGAGCCGGGATTGCGCGAGGCGATCGGGGCGCACGTCAGCCGCGGCAAGGTCGACTGCCGCCTCTCAATTTCGACGACGGCAACCGGGCCGCGCGCCCAGGCCCTCAACGTTGCGGCGCTCGGCGAGCTCAGGCAACTTGCGCAGATCGTGCGGCGCGAATTGCCCGACGCCGCGCCGCTGCGTACGGCCGATGTGCTGCGATGGCCAGGCGTCCTCGCCGAAGGCACGGTGTCGGAAACCGAATTGCGCGAGCAGACCGGGGCGCTTGCCACGAAGGCGATCGACGAGCTCGCCGCGGCCCGCGCCCGCGAGGGTGCCAAGCTTGCCCGCGTGATCGTCGAGCGCGTCGCCGCGATGCGCAAGAGCGTCGCGGCGGTGGCGCCCTTCGTGCCCGAAGCGATCGCGGCCTATCAGGAAAAACTCAGCGCTCGCCTGCGTGAGGCGCTCGGGTCGGCCGACGACGAGCGAGTGCGGCAGGAGATCGCGGTGTTCGGCATGAAGATCGACGTCGATGAGGAACTGCA
>JANMXB010000284.1:0-1719 GCA_031380765.1 Pseudomonadota bacterium
AACGTACGCCGCTTTCGTAACCGGTTGCGAGGGTTCCGCGACCGGTGGCAGGCAAGGCGGGTCGAGGCTGCCGATATTCAGGTGCGCGTCGGTGCCTGGATCGCCCATGCGTCGCATGCCAATACGTGGCGCTTGCGCCGCTCGATCTTCCGCGGCGGCTGGTTCGACCCAACGCGATGGGTGCCAGCCGCACGGAGGCCTGGCTGTCCCCCAGCCGGCGTGCGCTGCGCGGCGGGTCCTGGAACAACAATCCAAGGAACGTCCGCGCCGGCAACCGCAACAGCGGCGGGAGCAACAGCCTCGCCGCCAGCAGCAACCACGCCCCTCGACGCGCAACGGCGAACGGCCGCAGCATGCGCGCCGACCCGACCAGCAGCCGCGGCGCCCCGAAGGTGCGAGACCGGCGCGTCCCCAGGGCTCCCGCCCAGGCGCCCGCCCGCAACTGGCGCAATCCCACGATCGTCGTCCCGCCGTGCCGATGGACCGGCGCGAGGAAGAACGTCTTGCACAGCAGCGCGAAGGACAGCGCCTTGCGCGCAGCGAAAAAGCTGACCACGCACCCGCTCCGCAGGCCGCCGCACCGGCCAAGCCCGGCGGAATCTTCGGCTTCCTGAAGCGCAAGGCGGCTTAAGCAATATCGGGGGAGGCGCGTCCCCCGTAATCTTTCTCATCCCGGCATTCGGTGTGCCGTGGGGCTGCGTCTTTCTCGGCGAAGAGATGGGCGCCGGCACGATTGCGAGCGGGCTCACGGTTCTTGCCGCCACGGCGCTGGTCCGCAGCCGAAATGGCATAGCCGCTTCGACTCGGTCCAATCCGGTTGTTGATGAGGTTCACGTCATCTCCACCCGGCGTGGAGATGGAAAGGTCCGTGCCGAAACGTGGGTGGACAAAGCGGGAAAAGTCGTTCGGTACAACCTGACATACATCAATCATTCGATTTTCTCCGGAGACAACGGGCGGGTGCTGCGTCAACTGCTACGAAGAGGTGCCTTATGAAGCAAGCTTCGGTGAGGATTGAAAAACTCGATGACTTCCTTGGCAGGGCGCACAAGCTGGCACGGCTCGCAGATGCCGGCAAGCCGATTCCGGAAATCATCGTAATCAGTTTCGAAGATCCGGCGGATATGCTCGCCGTCCTGACCCCCGCGCGACTTGCGTTGTTCAGGGCGATCAAGTGAAAGCCCGGATCGATCGCATCGATCGCGCTGAATATGAAGCGCGACCGCAGCGCGGTAACGCGCGACGTCGCGGCGCTCGGTGCAGCCGGCCTGGTTACCGTTACGGAAAAAATCCATCCGGGTCACGGCAGGATGAAAGAAGTCCGGGCCTGCGCCAAAGCGATCAAACTCGAAGCGCTCGTGGCTTGATGGGTCGATAAATCAAGCGAGGCGTCATTCGTCGCGCACGCCGCTTGGCAGCAATTTCCTCCAAGAGCCGCTCCCGGCAAGGACTATGAGTGAAAAGTGGCAGCATTACTGATGCCGGCTTTACTTGCGGGGTCGTGCTCGATCCGGTCAGTCGTTCATCTTTCCATCATTGAAGCACTTCGTCGGCGCGCACTAGCGCCGATTGCGGGATCGTGAGACCGAGAGCCCTGGCGGTCTTGAGGTTGATGATGAAGTAGGCCCTGTCGTTCAGCTCGACCGGCAGGGATCCGGGGTCTGCGCCCAGCAGGATGCACTGCACGTGCTTGGCCGAGAGCTTGCCGATTGTCAGCAG
>JANMXB010000336.1:0-6081 GCA_031380765.1 Pseudomonadota bacterium
CCAGGTCGGCGCCGCCATAGTCGGCGGCGATTGCATAGCCTTCTGCGCGCAGCTGCGTGAGGATTCGCTCGGAAACGACCAGCGCCATGGGGCAACCCAGCGAAACGAATCCGACCCGGGGTACGACCCGCTTTGCAGCCTTCGTGACCGCCTTGGCACCCGCCATCAGGACTTCTTGTCGGTCGATCCCTGGTCGGGCTTGCCGCCGGGCGGGAATCCCGGGAAGGTGAAGCCGGTGAACATGTTGCGCGACTGGCTGGTCATTTGCTCCTGCAGCTGCGCGAACATTTTCCGGCTCTGCTCCATGTAGGTCTGCATGAGCCCCTGCATCGCCGGGCCCTGCATGCTCATGAACTGGGTCCACATTTCGGTGGGCACCTTGGCGCCCTCGCCGTAGAGCCTGGTCGACTGCTCCTGGAGCGACTTCTGCATGTCCTGGAAAGCGCTGATGTTCTTTTCGAGATACCCGCCCATCATGCCCTGCATCGCATTGCCGTAGGTGCGGATCATCTGCGAGAGGGCATCCGAAGTGAACATCGGCGAGCCGCTGGACTCTTCCTCCAGGATGATCTGCAGCAGGATCTGGCGCGTCAGGTCCTCGCCCGTCTTCGCATCCACCGCCTGGAACTCCTCCTGCTTGAGCACCATCTGCTTCACGTCGACGAGCGAGATGTAGCTCGAGGTCTTCGTGTCGTACAGCCTGCGGTTGGGGTACTTCTTGATCAATCGGACCTGGTTTTCCATGCGCGACTCCTTTACCGCATCAATACATGTGTTGGCCACCATTGATCGAAATGTTGGCGCCGGTAACGAACGCCGCCTCTTCCGAGCACAGGTAGATGATGAGGCCGGCGACCTCGTCGGGCTTGCCCAGGCGCCCAAGCGGGATCTGCGGCAGGATCTTCGAGTCGAGGATCTCCTTGGGGATCGCGGTCACCATCTTGGTGCCGATGTAGCCCGGCGAAATCGTGTTGATCGTGACGCCTTTCCTGGCCACTTCGAGCGCCAGCGCCTTGGTGAACCCGTGGATGCCGGCCTTGGCCGCCGAGTAGTTCGTCTGCCCGAACGCGCCTTTCTGGCCGTTGACGGAGGACACGTTGATCACGCGTCCCCAGGTGCGCTCGACCATGCCGTCCATGACCTGCTTGGTCATGTTGAAGCACGAGTCGAGGTTGGTGTGCATCACCGCGTCCCAGTCGGCCTTGGTCATCTTCTTGAAGGTCATGTCGCGCGTGATGCCGGCGTTGTTCACAAGGATGTCGACGGCACCCATCTCCTTCTGGATCTGCGTGACCTTTGCCGCGGCATCCTCGAAATCGGCCACGTCCACGGGATAGGCGCCGAACGAATAGCCGCGGCCCTTCATCTCGTCGATCCAGCCTTTCCATTTCGTGTTGGATGGCGAATAAGTGACCACCACTTTGTAGCCCGCGTCGGCCATCTTGGTCGAGATCGATTCGCCCAGGCCGCCCATGCCCCCTGTAACCACTGCAATCCTCTGCTGCGCCATGTCTGTCTCCTGAAAACTGCCTGACCGTCAGGTCCGCAGTTAAATCCGCAGTTAAACCCGCAGTTAAACCCGCAGTTAAACCATGTACATCCCGCCGTTGATGGCGATGTTCGCGCCCGTAATATACCCGGCTTCCTCCGAGGTCAGGAAGGCAACCAGAGACGCGATTTCTTCCGGTTGCGCCAGGCGCCCGATCGGGATGCCGGCGATCAGCTTGTCCAGCACGTCTTTCCTGATCGCCTTCACCATGTCGGTCTCGACATAGCCCGGCGACACCGAATTCACGGTGACGCCCTTGCGGATCACCTCCTGGGCGAGCGCCTTGGCGAACCCGTGCACCCCGGCCTTGGCCGCCGAATAGTTGGTCTGGCCGAACTGGCCCTTCTGGCCGTTCACCGAGGACATGTTCACCACGCGTCCCCAGCCCCGGTCGGTCATGCCGTCGATCACGTTCCTGGTGACGTTGAAAACCCCATTGAGATTGGAATTGATGACCGCCATCCATTCCGACAGGGCCATTTTTTTCAGCATGTTGTCGCGCACGACGCCGGCGTTGTTCACGAGGATGTCGACCGGCCCGATCTCGGCCTCGATCTTCCTCACCATCGCGGCAGTCGAGTCGAAATCGGACACATCGCCCTCGGCGCCGTGGACTTCGAAGCCGTCCTTGTGCATGCCGGCCAGCCATTCGTCCTTCTTCGCATAGCCCGGAAGGCAGTTGGCCACCACGACATTGCCGTTGGACTTCGCCAGCTTTTTGCAGACTGCGGTTCCGATTCCACCCATTCCGCCGGTGATCAGCGCGACGCGCCGCGTCATGCCCTCTCCACCGCCAGCGCAACGCCCATGCCGCCGCCGATGCACAGCGACGCGAGGCCTTTCTTCGCGTCGCGCTTCTGCATTTCATGCAGCAGCGTGACGAGGATCCGGCAGCCCGACGCGCCGATCGGATGGCCGAGCGCAATCGCGCCGCCGTTGACGTTCACTTTCGACGTATCCCAACCCATCTGGCGGTTGACCGCAATCGCCTGGGCGGCAAAGGCCTCGTTGATTTCCATCAGGTCGAGATCTTTCGGCTCCCAGCCGGCGCGGGAAAGGCAGCGCTTGGACGCCGGCACCGGGCCCATGCCCATGTATTTGGGGTCGACGCCCGCCGATGCGTACGCCTTGATTTTCGCCAGCGGCCTGAGGCCCATTTCCTTCGCCTTGCGCGCCGAGGTGAGCAACACCACCGCGGCGCCATCGTTGATGCCCGACGCATTGCCCGCCGTCACCGATCCGTCCTTCTTGAATGCGGGCTTGAGCGCGCCGAGGGACTCCGCGGTCGTGCCGGCGCGAGGATACTCGTCGGTGTCGAATACAACCGTTCCCTTGCGCGAAGCGATTTCGACCGGCGCGATCTCGCCTTTGAAGTTGCCGTTCTTGATCGCGGCCTCCGCCTTCTGCTGGCTGGCGGCCGCGAACTGGTCCTGCTCGGCGCGCGTGACCACGTATTCTTCGGCCACGTTCTCGGCGGTCATGCCCATGTGGTACTGGTTGTAGACGTCCCAGAGGCCGTCGACGATCATGGTGTCGAGCATTTTCGCGTCGCCCATTCTGAAGCCGTCGCGCGAGCCGGGCAGCACGTGCGAGGACATGCTCATCGACTCCTGCCCGCCGGCAATCACGAAATCGGAATCGCCGTTGACGATCGCCTGCGCCCCGAGCATGGCCGCCTGCAGGCCCGAGCCGCACACCTTGTTGATGGTCATCGCGGGAACCATGAACGGGATGCCCGCTTTGATCGCCGCCTGGCGCGCCGCATTCTGGCCCACCCCCGCCGTGAGCACCTGGCCGAGAATAACCTCCGAAATCTGGTCGGCTTTCACGCCGCTCTTCTCCAGCAGCTGCCTGATCACGATCGCGCCGAGGTCCGAGGCCGGCACCGTGGCAAGCGCTCCGCTGAATTTTCCGATGGCGGTGCGCACCGCACCGACGATGACGACTTCTTCCATGGTGAATCTCCTCGCTAACCGATAAGTTGAACTGCTATGAGTTGAACTTCTCTTTGACGTAGCGGCCGGGCGCGGGCTCGATCGCCTTGTGCCGCTTGTTTCCCAATGCCTTCCTTGCCTTGCGCTCGCCACCCTTGTAGGCCGCGAGCCATTCCGACCACACCGGCCACCAGCTGCCGGGACACTCGGTCGCCCCTTCCAGCCACGCTTGCGCGTCGGCGGGATGAGCGCCGGCGGAACCGATCCAGTAATTGCGTTTCTTCTTCGCCGGCGGATTCACCACGCCCGCAATGTGCCCGCTCGCGCCGAGGACGAACCGCGTGTCGCCGCCGAGCAGATCGATGGAACGGTAGGCGCTCTGCCACGGGACGATGTGATCCTCGCGCGAGCCGTAGACGAAACTGGGCAGCCCGATCGCGCCGAGGTCGACGGGCACACCGCAATTCGCAACGGCGCCGGGTGAGCGCAGCTTGTTTTCCAGATACGTGTTCCTCACGTACCAGCAGTACATCGGACCCGGCAGGTTGGTGCTGTCGGCATTCCAGTAGAGGAGATCGAAGGCGACGGGCGACTCGCCCTTGAGGTAGTTGTTCACCACGTACGGCCAGATCAGGTCGTTTGCGCGCAGCGCCGAAAACACGAAAGCGAGCTCGGAACCCGGCAGGATTCCGCCGCTTCCAATGGCCTGCTCGCGCAGGTGCACGCCTTGCTCGTCCACCAGGCAGCCGATCTGGCCGGTGTCCGCAAAATCGAGCATCGTGGTGAGATAGGTCGCGCTCGACACCCAATCTTCGCCCTTTGCCTTGAGCACCGCCAGTGCCGCTCCAAGCAGCGTGCCGCCGACGCAAAACCCCAGCGCATTGACTGTGTCGCTTGCGGCAATCTCGCGCGCGGCGCCGAGCGCCTGGATCACGCCCTTGTCGACATAGTCGTCCCAGGTGAGATGGCCGAGATCGGCTTTCACGTTGCGCCACGAAACCATGAACACGGTATGCCCTTCGCCGACCGCGTAGGCGACATACGAATTTTCCGGCTGCAGGTCGAGGATGTAGAACTTGTTGATGCATGGCGGCACGATCACGAGGGGGCGTTTGCCCACCGTCGCCGTGGCGGGTGCGTACTGGATAAGCTGGAAGAGCTCGTTTTCGTACACGACCGAGCCGGGCGTGGTGGCGATATTGCCGCCGACTTCGAAGGCCGATTCGTCGGTCTGGCTGATGTGGCCCTTGCCGGCATCGGCAATCAGGTTCGCAAGGCCCTTGGTGAGACTCTCGCCTTGCGTCTCGATGGCCTTTTTCATCGCCTCCGGATTGGTGGCCGGAAAATTCACCGGGCACGCCGCGTCGATCCATTGGCGGACCGCGAAGCGCAGGCGTTCTTTGGCCGCGGGGGCGGCTTGCACCGCTTCCACCAGGCCGGTCAGATAATCCGAGGCAAGCAGGTAGGACTGCTTGATGTAGTCGTAATAGGGATTTTCGCGCCACTCCACTGCGCGAAAGCGCTTGTCGCCGCTTTCTGGCGCGACCACGGGTTGCGGCGCGGGCGCACCGGCTTCCCGTCCGAGCATGGCCATCCAGAGTTTCGACTGGCGTTCGGCAAATTCGGACTGTAACCGGGCCAGCATTGCAGGATCGGACGCAAACCCCGCCGCCCATGCTGCGGGGTTCGGCGTGCCGGGCACGTTCGCCAACAGCCCCATCCACCCCTGGCCCATGGCGTTGCCCGCCTGGGCGATGGATGCAATAAGGGCGTCCGGAGAGTCGAACTGGCTGCTCACATCGTCTCCAACTGGTTGTATGCGCGCCCTGGACCCGGGCGCATCTGAGGACTGCGCGCACTAGAAGCAGGCGGCGATTCTGCGCCGCACCATAGGCGCGGTCAAGCCCGCAACGATTCGTCGCATCAGCCTCGCGGGAGGCTCACTCGCCGATCAGCAGGCGCGCCAGCGCAATCGACCCCACGCCTAGCGCGATCAGCAGGACCTGGGAGACCGTGGCGTGCAATTCGGTCCGCTTATGCAGACCCGGGATAAGGTCGGCCACCGCGACGTAAATCATGCTCGCGGCGACGATACCCAGGAGGATCGGCACAGCCCCGGTAATGGCCTGGAGGGCGAAATACCCCAGGACGCCGCCGGCGATGGACGCCAGCGAGGAAACCATGTTCAGCACCAGGGCCTTCGTTTTCGAATACCCGGAATGCAGCAGGATGAGGAAATCGCCGACTTCCTGCGGGATCTCGTGCGCCACGATTGCAATTGCCGTAATGATGCCCAATTGCGTGCTCTCGAGAAATGCCGCCGCGATCAGTACGCCGTCGATGAAGTTATGCACTGTGTCGCCGACGAGGATCATCATTGCGGAGCGGCCGTGATCGTGACCTTTGGAATGCTGGTCGTGCGCCTCGCAGTCTTCCGTGTGGCAGTGGCGCCACAGGACGAGCTTTTCAAGGATGAAGAAGACGAAGATCCCGGCCAGGATCGTCAAGGCAGCGGCATGCGGGCTGGCGCGCTCGAATGCGTGCGGGATCACCTCGAGGAACGCCGCGCCGAGCAGCGCACCGATCGCATACGAAACC
>JANMXB010000338.1:0-4938 GCA_031380765.1 Pseudomonadota bacterium
GTGCTGAACCGCAATCGGCGCGACTTCAGCGAGCGCGAATGCGCGCTGCTCGACCTGGTGCGCGAGCCGCTCGCCGCGCTGTATCGAAACCTGTTGGTGCGCGGGCGCGAGTCGCGCGGGTTTACCGCTCTGCCGGTCACCCCGCGCGAGCGCGAGGTTCTCGGCTGGCTGGCGGCGGGCAAGACCGACAAGGACATCGGAGAAATTCTCGGCATGAGCCCGCGCACGGTGCAAAAGCACCTGCAGCACATCTACGAGAAGCTCGGCGTCGAGACGCGCACGGCGGCGGTGGTGCGCGCGATGGAACTGGGCGCGCGGCAGCCGGTCTGAGCCGGCTCAGCGGCGCTGCAAGAGAGGCCGCAACATACGCAGGTCCGCGATGGACTCGATCGCGAACACCGCCTCGGCAAGGCGCGCCGAAGTCTCAGTGCCGAGAATCGGCGCAATGAGATCCCTGCATTTATCGGCCACTTCCGCCCTCGACATCGGATTGCGGGGCGTTCCGCGAACCGCGTCCACGCGCTCTACCAGCCGTGTACCGTCGGTCAACGTCACCTCCACGATCGCGACGCGCACCGGCAGCAGCGCGGCGAGGGCCTGATCATGGACAAGCTGCACCTTTGCGCGCTGCCGCAGGACGCTTGCGTCCCGCATGCGGGGCTTGTCGTGCGTCGCCTTGAACGAAGCAGTTTTGTCCAGCAGCATGATTGCGGCTATGTGCTGCAGGCTGATGTCGGGGATGTCGCGATTGTCCACCACCGCGGCGACCGTCGGCGCCAGGCGCACGACAACGCGCTCGACCTGATCCGCCTCGAAAGGGCGGCGCTTCCGGATGGTCTCGATCGCGTCGAGCGGTCCCTGGATCGGCGAGCCGACGGTCCATTTCTTGATGTCGGTACGCGTGATCTCGAAGCGCTCGCCGAGCTTTTCGACCAGCTGGCCGGGGTCGCCGGCGGGCGCGTAGGCCTGGAAAAAGTTGTCGGCGCCCGAAAAGACGTCGTCGACGCCGTTCCAGCCCGAATGGACCAGCAGCGCCGAAGTCACGCCGCTGCGCGCGGGCATTCCGCCGAACACGAACGCCTTCTCAATGTGATCCGTATCGCGCCTCCAGGCGGCAATCCCGGAGGACTGCTGCGCCGTGTAGTCGAGCAGCCAGCGCATCTGCTGCGCGTTCAGTCCGGCGGCGCACGCGGCAGCGGCAGCCGCCCCGAAAACGCCCGCGATGCTGTGCGTGCTTTTGTGGCTCTCATAGCTGAATGTCGCGCCGCCCATCGCCATCGTCATTCGCGGCCCGATGTCGTAGCCCAGGGTTACGGCGCGCAGGAACCGCAATCCGTCGATGCCGAATCTTTCACCCGCAGCCAGCGCGGCGGGCACGATCGCGCAGCCTGGATGGGATCGCGAGGGCGAATGCGAGTCGTCGGTCTCATCGGCGTGCGCCATCACCCCATTGGCAAGCGCGGCATCGATCGGACCGGCCGTGACCGAAGAGCCCACGATCGTCGCGGGACCCGGTCCGGTGTGGATCTTCAGATAGTGGAGCGCCGCTTGGCCGGGCGGAAGCTCCGAGCCCGAGACCATCGCGGCGAAGGTGTCGAGGATATGGTGCTTCGCATGCTCGGCCGCCTCCGCCGGCAGCGCCCGGCCGGCAGCGGCGCCCATATATTCGCTGAGCGCCCGCATTACTGGTCCCGGGGCGCTTGTTTGGGCGAATACGCGCGCACCTGGCAAGGCGAGTCCCAACGCAGTCGTTGCGGAAAAACGTAGGACGCTGCGTCGGTTCACTTGGTTTCTTCCCTTACTCGGCCTTCGCGCCTGACTCGCGCACGACCTTGCCCCACTTCTCCCGGTCGCCGCGGATCTGCGCCGCCATGCCCTCGGGTGAGCTGCCCTTCACTTCGCCGCCCTGCTTGGTGATGATGTCCTTCACCTCGGCCGAATCGAGCGCCTTGATGACCTCCGCGTTGAGCCTGGCGATGACGTCTTTCGGCGTGCCGGCCGGCACCATGATGCCGAACCAGCTGTCGGCGGCAAACCCCGTGAGGCCGGCCTCCGACACTGTCGGCAGGTCGGGCAGCACCGGCGAGCGGCGCGAGGAAGCGACCGCGATGCCGCGCAGCTTGCCGGCGCGCACCTGCGGCAGCGAAGACGGGATGCTGTCGAACAAGAGTGTCACCGTGCCCGAGAGCAGGTCGGTCATTGCCGGCGCGCTGCCTTTGTACGGGATGTGGTTGGCGCTGAAGCCGCCCATCGATTTCATGAGCTCGAATTCCAGGTGGGAAAGCGTGCCGTTGCCCTGCGAAGCAAAATTCACCTTGCCGCCCTGTGCCTTCAGCCAGGCGATGACCTCCATGAGGTTTTTCGCGGGCACCGAAGGGTGGGCCACCAGGATGTGCGGCACGTTCGCCACCAGGCTCACGGGCGCGAGATCCTTTTCCAGGTCGTAGCCGAGTTTCGAATACAGGCTCATGCTCACCGCGTGCGTGGTCACCGCGGCCATGAAGAGGGTGTAGCCGTCCGGCGCGGCTTTTGCAGCGGCTTCGGCGCCGATGTTGCCGCCCGCGCCAGGGCGGTTGTCGGGGACCACGGCCTGGCCCCAGGCCTCGGTGAGTTTCTTGCCGAGCGCGCGGGTCAGGAGATCCGCGGCGCCGCCGGGCGGAAACGGCACAATGACATGCACCGGCTTCGCGGGATAGGTTTGCGCCGCCGCCTGGAGGGCAATGCAGGCGAACACGAACGCAACGAAACTGCGAAACAACACGACCATCGACCGGCTCCCCGTAGGATTGCTCAAAGCGTAGCGCAGACCCGATATCCTGTCAGGGACTTTCGAGAAGGAAAACAGCATGGATCTCATCATCCGGAATGCGCGGCTTGCCGACGCCGCGCCGGAGCAGCCGCCGATGGACATCGGCATCGAAAAGGGCCGCATCGTCGCCATCGAGCGCAGTATTTGCGCGGACGCGAAGACTTACGACGCGCTCGGCAAACTCGCTTGCGCGGGACTGGTCGAGACCCACATCCACATCGACAAGTCGCGCATCATCGAGCGCTGCGCGCCGCAGCCGCGGCGGACCTTGAGCCCGGTCACGGGCGTGGCCCCGATCAAGCACACCATGACCCTCGAGGACACGCGCCGACGCGCAGAGCGCACGCTGCAGGAATGCATCCTGCACGGGACCACGCGCATGCGCACCCAGGTCGAGGTCGACCCGGCCATCGGGATGCGCGGCTTCGATGCGGTTGAGTCGCTGATCACCGACTACAAATGGGCCATCGACATCGAGATGTGCGTGTTCCCGCAGGAGGGCCTCACCAACTACCCGGGCACCGACGAGCTGCTGGTCGAAAGTCTCAAGCGCGGCGCAAGAGTGCTCGGAGGCGCGCCGCGCTACGACACCGACGGCGCGGCGCAGATCGCGCGGATCTTCGAGCTTGCGCGCGAGTACGACACCGACATCGACATCCACCTCGACGTCGGCCCGACACCGGAGGGCATGTACGTCCATCAAGTGCGCGAGCTCACCGAAAAATACAAGCGCGGCGGACGCGTGGTGGTCGGGCACATGGCCAAACTCTCGCTGCTGCCGCCCGACGAGGTGGCGAAAATTGCGCGCGGCCTGGCCGATGCGGGCGTCGCGGTGACTGTGCTGCCGGCCACCGACCTCTTCCTCATGGGGCGAGACCAGGATCACAGCGTGCGGCGCGGCGTGGCGGACGCCAACCTGCTGTGCGAGCATGGCGTGAATTGCTCGCTCTCGTCCAACAACATCCTCAATCCTGCCACGCCGTTCGGCGACTGCTCGCTCATCCGCATGGCGAACCTCTACGCCAACGTGGTCCAGATCGACCGCCCGGCCCAGCTCGCCGAATGCTTCAACATGCTCACCGGGCGCTCGGCCCGGCTGCTGAACCTCAAGGACTACGGCATCAAGATCGGCAATCCCGGGGACGTCGTGATCATCAACGCGGACTCCACCGTGCAGGCCGTCGCCGAAATCGCCCAGCCGCTGGCCGCATTCAAGAACGGCAGGCAAACCGTGCGCTGGAACGCGCCCGAGCTGCTGCGGCCCGGAGCCTGACCGGACCGGCCGAACTGTGGGAAAACTGTTTTCGGGCATCTTCCACTGGCTGGGCGGCAAGGCGGCCGCGCTCGTCCTGATCCTCGCCGTTTTGGTTGCCGGCGCCTGGGTCGGCGAAGAGTCGAAGAAGGTGGAAGCCGAGCAAGCACGGCGCGCCGTCCTCCTCGCCCAACGGGGCGGCCTGCGCGACCAGGTCGATTCTCTTGAGCGCACTGCCGGCGAGCGGACGCGGCAGGCGCAGGCGGCCGTCGGCGCCCTTCGCCAGGTGCTGGCGCAGAGAACGTCGCTCCTCGAGCGCGCCCGCGCCGAGCGGCAGAAGCTCTGGGAAGACAATCGTATCGCGCGCAATATCCCGATGACCGATGCATGGACCCGGATCAGGCTGCTCGACGCCGAGATCGCGGCTTACCAGGCAGCCGTCGACCAGGCGGCGCAGTTGAACAGTGCGAGGCAGAAAGCGCTCGCGGGACTGGGCGAGGAGGTCGAGCGCAGGAAACGCGAGATGGCGGCCATCAGCGCGCAGATCGCGGGGATCGACGCGAGCCTCGGGCAAGGCGCTCTGCCGCGGTTGAAAAATGTGCTGCGGGAGCAGCTTCCGGTAGCGCTGGCCATCCTGCTCGGGATTGTGCTGGTGCCGGTCGGCATCAAGGTCTTCTTCTATTTCGTGGTTGCGCCGTGGGTGTCGGGTCGCCCTCCGATCCGCCTGCTGCCGCCAACGCCGGGACGCATCCCGCTTCCTTCTGCCGATCGCAGGGGGAGGATGTCCGCCGTTTCGCAGTCGGTCGTCCTGCGCGAGCACCAGGTCCTGCTGGTCCAGCCCGAGTACCTGCAAAGCACTTCCGTGCACGCCCGCAAG
>JANMXB010000352.1:0-9072 GCA_031380765.1 Pseudomonadota bacterium
CGCCGATACATTGGCCAGGAACACCATCGGCTTCACCAACTCGAAGCAGTCCGGCGACGAGATGGAAGCGATCAAGCGCCTGTTTTCGCCGGAATTCCGCAACCGCCTGGACGCGACGATCTCGTTCGGCGCGCTCGATCACGACATCATCATGCGCGTGGTGGACAAGTTCCTGATCCAGCTCGAGGAACAGCTGCACGAGAAAAAGGTGGAAGCCTCCTTCACGGCGAAACTGAAGGAGCACCTCGGCAAGAAGGGCTTCGATCCTCTGATGGGTGCCCGCCCCATGGCGCGCCTCATCCAGGACACGATCCGGCGCGCCCTCGCGGACGAACTCCTGTTCGGCAAGCTGGCCAACGGTGGCAAGGTCACGATCGACATCGACGACGCGGAAAAAGTCGTGCTGCGTTTGGAGGAAGAGCCGGCCGTCATTGCGTGATCCGGCGCCGTGCCCCGAAAAACCGCGGCGCACCGCGGTTTTTTTTTGCCTTTCCCCATTGCGCATCGCGTCTTGACAGCGCGCGCGGCGGCGTCGGACACTCAGCCGGGCCGGCCCGCCGGCGCAGCACCCCCTTGGAGGGAGCCATGATGAGAACCGCGTTGGCCCTGGCGCTTGCCGCAAGCTGTGCCCAGGCGTGGGCTCAGCCGGCTGCGCCGGATTTCAGCCGCAACCTCGCCGCGCCCTGCGCAATCTGCCACGGGACCAACGGGACCAATGCCGGCGGATTGCCCAACCTCGCGGGACAGTCCCGGGACTATATCGCCCAGCAGCTGCGCGATTTCCGCGACGGCAAGCGCGCCGCGACGATCATGCACCAGATCGCCAAGGGATACACCGACCCGCAGATCGCGTCGCTCGCGGAATTTTTCGCGGCGCAGAAGGCACGATAGGGGCCGCACATGCCAATCACTTTCAGCAGACGCAAATTCATCAAGTTCGCCGGCGCCGGAGCTGCGGGCGCCGCCCTTTCGGGTTGTGCCGGCTTGGCCGACATGAAAAAGCCCGCCGCACGCGTGGTCGTCATCGGCGGCGGCTACGGCGGCTCGACGGCAGCGCGTTACATCCGGGCCTGGGGCGGCGGGGCGATCGAAGTCATCCTTGTGGAGCGCAATTCCCACTTCATATCGTGCCCCCTGTCGAACCTAGTGCTCGGCGGATCGCGCAACATCGACGGCCTCACCTTCGGATACGGGAGGCTCCGCGAAGCGGGCGTTGCGGTGCTGCACGACGAAGTCCTCGGCATCGATGCGCAGAAGAAACGGGTTTCGCTTTCCGGGAGCGCCGGGATCGCCTACGACCGGCTGGTGGTTTCGCCGGGCGTGGAGCTCATGCATGACCAGATCGCCGGCTACGACGCCGAGGCGCAAAAGACCGTCCTCCATGCGTGGAAGGCGGGCCCCGAGACCGTCGCGTTGCGCCGGCGGATCGAAGCCATGCCCGATGGCGGGGTCGTGCTTCTTGCCATACCCAAGGCGCCCTATCGTTGCCCGCCCGGGCCCTACGAGAGAATTTCGCAGATCGCGTTCTATCTGAAGCAGGCCAAGCCGAAGTCGAAGGTGCTCGTGCTCGACGCCAACGAAGACATCGTGTCGAAGAAGGGCCTGTTCCTCGCAGCGTGGAAAGAACTCTACCCGGGGATGGTCGAATACATGCCGAACCACGAAGTCAAGGAAGTCCAGGCAAGAGCCGCCAGCGTGAGAACCGACTTCGAGACTTTCAAAGCCAGTGTGCTCAACGTCATTCCTCCCCAGCGCGCAGGCAACATCGCGGCGCAGGGCAAGCTGATCACGACGAATGACCGCTGGTGCGACGTCGACTGGCTGACGATGGAATCGAAAGCCGCCGCGGGTGTCCATGTGCTCGGCGACGCAACCCTGTCGGCTTCGGCGATGCCCAAGTCGGCGAGCATGGCCAACAACCACGCAAAAATCGCGGCCGGGGCGATCGTCGCGCTGCTCACCGGGCAGCAGGTCAACCCGGAGCCGGTGATCGCCAACGTCTGCTACAGCTATGTCAGCGACAAGGAAGCGATGCACGTAACCTCAGTGCACCGGTACGACGCGGAGAAAAAAACGATTCTTCCCGTGGCGGGGGCTGGCGGAGTGTCCCCGCAGCGCAGCGAGCTCGAGAAAGCCTACGCGGACGCGTGGGCGAGAAACATCTGGGCAGACACACTAGGCTAGACGATCAGAACAGGGGAAGAGGGAGGACCCTCTTCCCCCGTACCCCCATCGCCCCTTCTTCGCTTTAGGTTTTTCCGGTGCTGCCGAAGCCGCCGGCGCCGCGCTGGCTGGCGGCGAATTCCTCGACTACGTGCCATTCCACCTGTGCCACCGGCACGACGACGAGTTGCGCTATGCGGTCCATCGGCGCGACCGTAAACGCGGTTTTGCCCCGGTTCCACAGCGAAATGAAAATCTGGCCCTGGTAATCCGAGTCGATCAGGCCCGTCAGATTGCCAAGGACAATGCCGTGCTTCGCGCCGAGCCCTGAACGCGGCAGGATGATGGCCGCATACCCGGGATCGCCGATGTGGATGGCGATGCCCGCGGGCACCAGGTGGCTGTCACCGGCCGGCAGGACCAGCGGATCTTCAATGCAGGCGCGCAAATCGAGCCCCGCGGCGCCCGGGGTGCCATAGCCCGGCAGGTTTCCCTTCAGACGCGCATCGAGGATTTTGACGTCGAGCCGCCTCACGCCGGGCGCTTCCCGCGCTCGAGCATGGACGCCGCATGCGCGATGAGTTTGCGCGCCTGTTCCAGTTTCGAGCCGCGGCCCAGCGGATGCTCGCCTGCGTCGTCGTAGAGCGTGATCTCGTTGTCGTCCGCGCCAAGCGCCTGCTGGGCAAGATTGGCGGCGAGCAGCGGAATTTTCTTGCGCGCCCGCTTTTCCCTCGCGTTGGCGGCAAGCTTTTCGGTTTCGGCGGCAAATCCGACGCAGAACGGCCCCTTGGGCAGGCCCGCCACGTGCGCAAGGATGTCGGGATTCTCGGCCAGCTCGAGTGTCATGCCGTTGGCGCCGTTCTTCTTGATCTTGTGGGCAGAAGCGTTCGCCACCCGGTAGTCGGCGACCGCCGCGACCGAAACGAACATATCGGCGTCCGCCGCCGCCTTCTTGACCGCATCGAACATCTGCTGCGCTGTCTGCACATCGATGCGCGTCACGCCGGGAGGCGCGGCCAGCGCGGTAGGGCCGCTCACCAGCGTCACCTGGGCACCAGCTTCGCTCGCGGCCCTCGCCACGGCATAGCCCATCTTGCCGGAACTATTGTTGGTGATTGCGCGTACCGGATCGATCGGCTCGCTCGTCGGGCCCGCGGTTACAAGCACCCGCTTTCCCGCCAGCACCTTGGGCTGAAAAAACGCTTCGATTGCCGCGAAGATTTCCTCGGCTTCCAGCATGCGGCCCATGCCGGTCTCCCCGCATGCCTGGTCACCGGCTTCGGGGCCGGCAAACAGGATGCCGTCGCCGCGTAGCCGGACAACGTTCCTTTGCGTTGCCGCGTTGTCCCACATCTGGCGATTCATCGCCGGCGCGAGCATCAACGGGCAGTCGCGAGCAAGGCACAGCGTGGACAGCAGGTCGTCGGCCAATCCGTGCGCCACTTTCGCCATGAAATCCGCCGTTGCCGGCGCCACCACGATGAGCTCGCGGTCGCGCGACAACTCGATATGACCCATGTTGTCGGGAATGCGCGGATCCCAAAGGTCGGTCCAGACCGTTTGCCCCGACAGCGCCTGCAACGTCACCGCAGTCATGAAACGGCCCGCGCTTTCGGTCATCGCCACGCGAACGTCGTAGCCGGCCTTGACCAGCGCACGGACCAGGCTGGCGGCCTTGTAAGCGGCAATCCCGCCAGTCAGCCCGAGCAGGATGCGTCTGCGTGCACTCGCTGTACCCTGCGCCGTCATTCTGGATGTCATCCCGCTGCCGCCGCATGCGTTTACAAGGGAGGGGCATTTTACGGGAAAGCATAGGGCATGGCGATTTCACACTGGCCGGCCGCCGAAAGGCCGCGCGAGCGGCTGCTCGCGCTCGGCGCCAAGGTCTTGTCCGACGCGGAGCTGATCGCGCTTTTTCTGCGCACCGGCATCCCGGGCAAGAGCGCGGTGGAGCTCGGGCGCGATCTGCTCGCCCGTTTTGGCGGGCTGCCCGGACTCCTCGCCGCGGATGTCGAAACGCTGCGCGCGGTAAAGGGGCTGGGCAACGCCAAGCTCGCGCAACTCGCGGCGATCCTGGAACTTTCGCGCCGGTCGCTGGGCGCGGAAATGCGCGCCCGCAGCGCCCTCACGTCGCCGCAGGCGGTGCGCGATTACCTGCGCCTCACGCTGGGCGGACGCGAGCATGAAGTCTTCGTGGCGGTTTTTCTCGATGCCCAGCACCGGGTGCTTTCGGCGGAAGAAATGTTTCGCGGCACGCTTACGCAGACCAGCGTCTACCCGCGCGAAATCGTGAAAGCGGCGCTCAGGGCCAATGCCGCCGCGGTCATATTCGCGCACAACCATCCTTCCGGTGTAGCCGAGCCCAGCCAGGCCGACGAGCTGCTTACGCGCCAGCTCAAGGAGTCGCTCGCAATGGTGGACGTCAAGGTGCTCGATCACTTCATCGTCGCCGGCAGGGCAACGCTGTCATTCGCCGAAAGGGGCCTGCTTTAGAATCGCTGCTTCGGCTGCTTGTCGACCTCGATCGTCCCATAGTTGCTCGCGCCCGGCGAAACCTGCGGTACGGCGTTTGAAAGCAATGCCGCCACATCCGGCCGGCTGCGCTCGTTTGCGACGTCCGCGGCGCTGAGGCCCTCGCGGTTCATCGCTTTCGGGTCCAAGCTTCTGGGAAGCAATAGCCTGACCAATTCGAGGCTGCCCGAGTCCGCCGCGGCATGCAGCGGGCGGTTGCCTTTGATATCGGCCAGGTTCGGGTCGGCGCCTTTTCCCAGCAACAGGGCGGCGACGGAGACGTTACCCGACAGCGCTGCCCAGTGCAGCGGCGACTCCCCGTCGTCATTGCGCGCCTTCGGATCGGCGCCGGCGCCAAGCAGGAATTCGGTCATTGCCGGATCCGCATGCAGTGCCGCGATGTGCAGCACCGTCTCGCCGCTGTTTGAGCGGGAGCGCAGATTGGCGCCCGCCTTTGCAAGCGCGCGCGACAGCTCTTTCATGCCTTTCTCGACGGCACGGTGCAGCGGCGTTTCGCCTTGCGCGTTGCGCGCGCCGAGGTTCACTTTACTGCTTGCCAACACCCCTTCTGCCACGAGTTCCTTGCCTTCGTCGATTGCCTCGAACAAGCGTTCTTCGGGTGTTCCCTCCTGCCCCCAGGCAGCCCATCCCATGGCGAAGAGCGCGAAGAAAAGGAGCGTCCGCATGCCCGGACCCTAGCGCCGGTCCAACGTACCGGCCAGGATTTCGGCCAGGTGCACGGTTTTGCGTCCGCTCATCTGCTCGATCTGTTCGCGGCACGAGAAGCCGTTGGCGACAATCATCGTATCGGCCGATGCAGCGCGCACCGCCGGCATCAGCACGCTCTCGCCGAGCCTGTGCGACGCTTCATAATGTTCCGGCCTGAAGCCGAAAGACCCCGCCATGCCGCAGCAGCCGGCGTCAGGCGCATCGACATCGAATCCCGCGGCAGCGAGCTGCTTCAACTCGGACTGCATGCCGAGCACCGCTTTTTGATGGCAGTGGCCGTGAACGAGCGCGCGCCGCCGGACACCGGTTGCCGAATTCGGAGGCCGCCATTCGATGCGCTCCAGGTACTCGGCCAGCGTGAAAGTCTGCTTTGCCAGCCGCCTGGCGCGCTCATCGCCAGGGAAAAGCCTGGCGAGCTCATCGCGGAAGACCGCGACGCAGCTGGGCTCCAGTCCGACTATCGGAGTGCCGCTGTAGATCGAGGCACCGAGAGCCCGCAGGATGCTTTCGAGTGCCGACCTGGCGGCATCGAGCATTCCGAAGTCGTAGTAAGGCCGGCCGCAGCACAGCCGCTCGGGCGGCAGGCTCACGCGGCAGCCTGCGGCTTCAAGAACCTCCACAGCCGCAAGCGCCGTCCGTGGCCGGAAATAGTTGCTGAACGTGTCGGCCCACAGGATTACCGGCTCGCCGCGTCGCACGGACCGCGCGTGGGCCGGATCACGGCGGCCGAGCTGCATTGCGTTGAACCGATCACGGAAGGATTGATGCGCAAATGGCGGCAAGGAACGCCCCTGCGCGATTCCGCAAATGCCCTTGGCAATCGGAGCGAAAACGGCCGACTGCGTAAAGAAGTTGGAAATACGCGGAAACTTCGCCGCAAGCGGCGCCCATTCTCCGATGCGCCCCATGCTCCACGCCTGGCGCGGCCGCGCGTGCTGCTCGTAATAGTGCGACAGGAACTCGGCTTTGTAGGTCGCCATGTCGGTGTGGGTGGGACAGTCGCTTTTGCAGCCTTTGCAGGCGAGGCACCAGTCGAGCGCTTCCTTTACTTCATCGCTCTGCCAGCCGTCTTTGATCACGTCGCCCTGCAGCATCTCGAAAAGAAGGCGCGCGCGCCCACGCGTGGAATAGCGCTCCTCACCGGTGGCCCGGTAGCTGGGACACATCGTCCCACCGGACTTGGCCCGGCATTTGCCCATCCCGACGCAGTGCTCGGTCGCGCGCGTAAATCCGTCGCCCACCTCGCTGCGGAAAGCCAGGCGCGTCGCGAAAGTGACGGGCTTGTACGCTGGTCCCTGCCGCAGATTCTCGTCGACCGCATATACATTGCCGCGGGCGCTGACGAGCTTGCCCGGGTTCATGCGGTTTTGCGGATCCCAAATCGCCTTGAACTCGCGGAACGCGCCCATGAGTTCCTCGCCATACATCGCGGGCAGGAATTCCGCCTTCGCCTGTCCGTCGCCATGCTCGCCTGACAACGACCCGCCGTATTTCACGACCAGCGCCGCAGCTTGCGCGAGAAAGGTACGCCATTGCGCTATCCCGCCCGCGCTGCGCAAATCGAAAGTGATGCGCGCATGAATGCAGCCGTCGCCAAAGTGTCCGTAAAGCGAGGTCTTGTAACCGCAGGCATCCACCAGGGCCTGGAATTCGCGCAGGTAGTCCCCGAGCCGCAGCGGATCGACCGCCGCGTCCTCCCATCCGACGACCGGATCGGGGCCGCGCTCTGCTTCGCTTGACCCCAGCGCAAGCGCCGTCGCCGAAGCCCCGGTCTCCCGGATCGTCCACATGCGTTCGATGGTCGCCTTGTCTTCGACCAGCCACGCGCTGGGCTTCGGCGCGCCGGCCGCCACCGCTGCCATGAGGCTGCGCGCCCTGGCGCTCGCGGCTTCTTTCGAATCCGCGCCGAACTCGATCATCAGCCAGGCTTCGCCATCGGGCAGCAGCCCGATATCCGCCAGTTTCAGGCGCCGCTCGCGCAGGCCGCCGATGATCTTGTAATCGAGCCCTTCGCACGCGATCGGCCCGGATGCCAGCACCACGGGCACGCTGTCGCCCGCCGCATAGATGTCCGCAAATCCGAGGATCAGCAGCACCCGCGCGGCCGGGTTGGTTACGAGCCTCGTCACCGCCTGCAGGGTTACCGCGCAGGTGCCTTCGCTCCCCACGAGTGCGCGGGCGACATTGAAGCCGTTCTCCGGCAACAGCTGATCCAGGTTGTACCCCGACACACGGCGCTTGATCTTCGGGAATTTCGCGCGAATCAGGGGTGCGTATTTTTCACGCAGGGCCTTGAGCTGTGCGTAGATCTCGCCCTGCCTGCCGCCCCTCGCGATGATCGCTTCGAGTTCCGCCTCCGATGTGGCACCAGCCCAGAACCGCGCGCCATCGTAGGTCAGGACTTCGAGCGCTTCGATGTTCTCGACTGTCTTGCCCGCCATCACCGAATGCGCGCCGCAGGAATTGTTGCCGATCATGCCACCCAGAGTGCAGCGGCTGTGTGTGGCCGGATCCGGGCCGAACGTCAGTCCGTGGGCCTCTGCGGCAGACTTCAGCGCGTCGCACACCGCTCCCGGCTGGACCAACGCGGTGCGCGCCGCGGCATCGATGGAAATCACGCCGTCCATATACTTCGAGAAATCCAGCACCACAGCCACGTTCACGCATTGGCCGCACTGCGACGTCCCGCCACCGCGCGGGAGGATCGGCGCCCCATGCTCGCGACACAGGCGAACCGCTGTGACTACGTCAGCGTATGTGCGCGGAAGCACGACCCCGATCGGAATCTGGCGATAGTTCGAAGCATCAGCGCTGTAGACGGCCCGGCTGCCGGCATCGAAACGCACTTCGCCGGAGATCGACGCGGCCAGCGCCGCGGCGAGCGCCGCAGTCTGCACTTCGGCCTGGTCGGTGCGGAATCCGGTCTTCTGCGCGGCGCTCATCGAGGAGCGCATTCTAGCCGAAGGCTCCGAGCCCTCAGCTAGGACGCTAGCGTCGCCGGGTCGATCTCTTCGATCAGCGGCGGCAACGGACAATCGAGCACGGCGCCAATGAGTCGCATGAGTTCGGCTTCCATGAGCCGGATCGTCCCGTCTGCCGTGACTACGGCAAAGAGCGCCTTGACCAGAACCGCCTTCGCAAGCGGCGCGAGGGTCATCAATTCCTTCAGGGCGAGTCCCGCCGCGTCGAGCGAAAATTTGTCCTTGGGCAGAAGGCGGGCGTCCCTGAGGCCGGCCGCTTTCACTCCAGCATCAAACGCTGCGGCCATCTCCACGTCGAGGGCAGGATCGGCACCGGGCTTGCGTCCGGCGTAGGCGACCAGCGAGAGAACGAGTGCGATTTCCGCGCTCATTGCCGCCAAGGACTTTGTTTTCACCGCTCCCGGTTTCGGACGCGGGGTCAGTTGTGTCTTCACGAGGGTCAGCCCGACGAACTCGGGCAGCGAAACCCGGCGCTCCGCATGGATCACCGCCTCGAGGGCTGCGATCAGGCGGCGTTTGACTACATCCGTGCCGGCCTTGATGGCCGGCAGCGAAAGATCGATCAACATGAGGTCGAATCCGCGGCCGAGGTTCTGCACCACGGGCATCAATGCGACCGCGCGGTCGGCAAGTTTCTCAAGCTGGAGCGCGCGCAGCGCGTCCATCTGCGCGGCCAGCACTTCTTTTT
>JANMXB010000402.1:0-2596 GCA_031380765.1 Pseudomonadota bacterium
CGCCACGGTGAGTCCGAGCGGCGGCCCGGCGAGCGCGCCCAGCGTGCCGAAAGCGATGATCGACATCCCCGCGCTAGCGATCACGATTTTCTTGCGCGCACCGAAGATGCGGTCGAGCGGCCCGAACACCAGCAGGCCCGCAATCTGCGCGAGGCCCATCGCAAGGAGCACGTTGCCGCGGGCCACGCCGTCGAGGCCGTGCACGTCGTGCAGGTACGGCCCGGCCCAGACCCCCAGCACCGTGACCATGCAGGCGTAAGCGAAGGTGTGCATTGCCAGCACCGGCGCCAAGCCGGGCGTGACCCAGACTTCGATTAGGCCCCGCCATACTTCGGTCAGCGTTTCCCGGTGCTTCGGGAGGGCCACGGTTCCCGGCGGATCGTCGCGCACCAGCCACCAGAACAGCGCCGCGACGAGCGCGGTGACCGCGGCGAGCAGGTCGAATGCATTTCGCCATCCCATGGTCTGCGCCGCCCAGGCCAGAGGCGTGGCGGCAACGAGGGTGCCGACGTTGCTGAGCGCGAACACCCAAGACAGGATCAGCGTGAAGCGATGCACGCCGAACCAGCGCGAGCAGAGGAACACCGCCGACATGAAGCTCGCCGAGCAGCCCAGGCCCACGAGGAACCGCGCCGAGATCAGCTCGGTTGCGTTGGACGAGCGCGCGATCCATAGCGCGCCGAGGACCGCCAGGCCGCTCACCGCAGCGAGCGTGTTGCGCGCGCCCCAGCGGTCGAAGGCCATGCCCACCGGAATTTGCGCCACGAGAAGGGCGAAGAAGAACGCGCCGCCAGCCAATCCGAGGTCGCGCGCGCCGAGGCCCAGCTCCGCGGCAAGCTCAGGTCCAATCACGCTGTTGGACACGCGATAGAACTGGCTGAGCGAAGTCACCGCGCCAAGCAGAATAACGAGGAGCACCGCGGCCCCCCGGTTATTCGAAGAGATTGATCACTCCGTCGAGGCCCGAGTGGTTGAGGGCGTGGGTGGCCTTCGCTTGCACGACCGGTTTTGCGTGATAAGCCACCGACACGCCCGCCTCGATCATCATCGGGACGTCGTTGGCGCCGTCGCCGATCGCAAGCGTCTGCGCTTTCGCGAGCCCGAGCGCGCGCGTGAGTTCGGCGAATCGCGCGGCCTTGGCGGCGGCGTCCACGATGGCACCGCAAACGCGCCCGGTCAGCTTGCCCTCTTCGATCCCGAGAACATTCGAGAGCGTGTAGTCGAGGCCCAGGCGCTGCTTGAGGCGCTCGGTGAAAAAAGTGAATCCGCCCGAGACGAGGAGAGTTTTGACGCCCAGCGATTGCGCGTGCCGCACCAGCCTCTCGGCGCCTGGCGAGAGCCGCAGCTTTTCGTCGTACACGCGGTCCAGCGCCTCGATGCCCAGGCCCTCGAGCAGGGCCACGCGCCGCTCGAGGCTTTCGGCATAGTCGATTTCGCCGCGCATGGCGCGCTCGGTGATCGCGGCGATTGCGGCCTTGATGCCGAGCATGCCGCCAATCTCGTCGATGCACTCGATCGCGATCAGCGTCGAATCCATGTCCATTGCCATGAGGCCCAGGCCCGAGAATCGCCGGCCCGCGGGCACCCAGGCGTGGTCGAGGTGCCGCCCCTCGCAATAGCCCGTGATCTCCTCAGTGGGCGTCGCGTCGCGAAGCCGCCACGCCAGCGCGCCGATCTGCTCGAGCGCTTTCGCGGCGCCCATCGCCGCAAGCCGCGAAGCATCGGCAGGCTCGATCGCGGTCCCTTGCACGACCAGATTCATTTCTTGTCGAACCCCGCCTTGTCGCGCCAAGCGGTCGCCTGCACGGCGTCCGAGGGCACGCCCAGGCCAAGCTCGTAGATCTTCGATAGCTCGAGCATCGCGTTGCGGTTGCCGCCTTCGGCCGCACGCGAAAACCATCCATGCGCCGCCACCAGGTCGCGCTCGAGGCCCACGCCTTTCTGCAGCATCAGGCCGAGGAAGTATTGCGCGCCGGCGTGCCGCTGGCGGGCGGCGAAGAGAAACCAGCGCGCCGCCTCGGTCGCGTTGGCAGTCACGCCCAGGCCGTTGAGCAGGAACTCGCCATAGAGCGCCTGCGCCGAGGCCAGGCCGGCGAGGGCGGCTTTCTCCATCCACCTGGCCATCTCGGCGTTGTCGCGCGCGACGCCCTTGCCGCTCGCGTAGAGGAGAGCGAGGTTGTACTGCGAGACCGCAAAGCCCTGGTCGGCGGCCGCGCGGTACCAGCGCGCCGCCTCGAGAGCATCGACCGCGGTCCCGCGGCCATCGATGTACATGGCGCCAAGGTTGTTCCGGGCCGCCGCGACGCCGCCTGCCGCGGCCTTGAGATACCAGCCAAGCGCTTCAGCGGGCCGGCCCAGCGGCGCGGGTGCCCTTTCCAGCGCGAGCCCGAGCAGGAACTGCGCCTGGACGATGCCCTCCGCCGCGAGCGGCTTGAGGGATTCGATCGCCTGCACGAAATCGCCGCGCTCGATGGCGCCTTGCGCGGGCGCGACCCGGGGATCGTCCTCCTGGGGCTGCGCCGCCGCGGCGAGGGAAAATGCACTAAGCGCGCAGAACGCGCCGATGCGCAGCCACTTCACGGTCCCAGCGCCTTGA
>JANMXB010000438.1:0-1987 GCA_031380765.1 Pseudomonadota bacterium
CGAGCCGGTCGAGGCGCTTTTCCCAATCGGTGCGCTGTTTCGCCAGCCAGCCTTCCGCGGCCTTGAGGGTTTTCGGCCACGCTCATCGTGACCGGCAGGAAGCCCTGCTCCACGACGCGGGCCTTCATTTCGGGCGCGGCCATGATGGTGCCGAGCTCGGTGTTGATCTTTGCCACGATCTCCTTGGGCGTGCCGGAGGGCACCATGACGCCGTTCCAGCCGTTTCGCCGGCGGCTTTCAGAAAGGCGCGTCGTTTCATGGTTCTCCCCTTCGGGCGTCCGGCGCAGGTCCGCTGCCGGGTAGAATAGTTCTACAAAATCACGGCGGTTACAAGGAGACTTGCATGCGTCTGGAATTGCGCTTTCTGATCGCTTTCGCGACCGCGCTCGTTTCGACATTCGCCGCGGCCCAGTCCGACTTTCCCTCGCGCCAGATCAGATTGATCACGCCCTTCGCGCCCGGCGGGGCGATCGACGTGCTCACGCGCACGATCGCAGAGCGTCTGGCGGTGCGATTTGGACAGCCGGTCGTTGTGGATGCGATCCCCGGTGCGAGCACCATCATCGGCACGCAGGCACTCGTGAAGGCGCCGGCCGATGGACACACCTTCATGATCACGACGATGTCCACGGCGGTGAACAATCCCGTGATGTACCAGAAACTGCCCTACGATCCGGTCAGGGACCTCGCGCCGATCACGCAGCTTTCCTACGGCAGTGTGTTGCTGGTTGCTCCGGGCAACGCGCCGTACAAGGACGTGAAAGGCCTGATCGAGTGGGCCAAGGCGCAGAATCGGCCGGTGAATTACGGTTCGTGGGGCATAGGCTCATCGGGTCATCTCTACGGGCAGATCCTCAAGCGCGACTACGGCGTGAATCTCAATCATGTGCCGTACAAGGGCGACGTTTTCGCGATCGTCGATGTCCGAAACGGCAATCTCGACCTCACATTCGCCAGCCCGACCAGCGCCAAGCCGCAGGTGGCCGGCGGCCAGATCAAGGCCATTGGAATGACCGGCCCACGCCGCTCCGACGCACTGCCCGAGCTGTCGACCTTCGGCGAGCAGGGTGTGGCGGGCTTCGAGTTGCCGGTCTGGGTAGGCGTATACGCTCCAGCGGGCACCCCCAGGGCGGCGCTCGATCGGATCCAGCGCGAGCTGAAAGACGTCGTCAGCGAACCCGACATCACGCGCCGCATGCTAGAGCAGGGCCAGGCACCGATAGTCAATACGCCCGAGGAGTTCAACGCGAACTACAAGGCCGACTTTCCCAAATGGGAGGCGCTCATCAGGGCGTCTGGCGCAAAGGCCGAGTAAGCCGTGCAAACCGACTACGTCCAGCGGTTCCTCTTCGAGGAGCTCGACATCCGCGGCCGGCTCGTGTGCCTCACGGGCGCATGGGAGAAAATGCTCGAAGACCGCGGTTATCCGGCGCAGATCGCCGCGCTGCTCGGCCAGGCGACGACTCTTGCGATACTGATCGGCGCGAACCGCAAAGGCTCGGGCCGCACGACTCTCCAGGTGCGCGGCAGCGGGCCGGTGCCGCTCCTGGTGGCCGACTGTACCTCGGACCTCAAGATTCGCGGCATGGCGCACTACGAAGAAGGCGCGCAAGGTCCGGTCCGCGAACTGATCGGCGAAGGCCGCTTTGCCCTGATGCTCGAAGACAGCGCGAGCGGGCAGATCTACCAGAGCGTGGTCCCGCTCGAAGGCGAAAACCTGTCGGAGATCTTCGGGCACTACCTTACGCAGTCCGAACAGCTTCCCTCTTTCGTGCGCCTGTTTGCCGACGGCGAGGCGGCCTGCGGGCTGCTGCTCGAAAAATTACCCAGGGCCGATGAGCGCGACGCGGATGGATGGAACCGCATGACGCAGTTTGCGGCCACGCTGACGATGCTTGAGGCGCGCGACGTCCAGCCTTACGACCTGCTTACCCGCCTGTTTCCGGAAGAGCTGTTGCGGGTCTACAAACTCGACCCGGTCGAGTAC
>JANMXB010000465.1:0-3175 GCA_031380765.1 Pseudomonadota bacterium
TCCGGGACATTGTTCTCGACGATGCGGCGTGCGAGCCCCTCCGCGATCGCGGTCTTGCCCACGCCAGCCTCGCCCACGAGCAGCGGGTTGTTCTTGCGCCTGCGGCACAGGGTCTGGATGACCCGCTCGAGCTCCCTGTCGCGCCCGATCAGCGGATCGATCTTGCCGGCCAGGGCCTGCGCATTGAGGTTCTGGGTGTAATTGTCCAGCGGGCTGTTGGCGGTTTCGGCCTGGCCTTCCTGCTCGCTCTCCTGCTCGGTCTTGCCCGAGTGCGGCTGCGGCGTTTTGGTGATCCCATGCGAGATGTAGTTGACCACGTCCAGGCGCGTAATGCCCTGCTGCTGGAGGAAATACACCGCGTGCGAGTCCTTCTCGCCGAAGATCGCGACCAGCACGTTAGCGCCGGTCACCTCCTTTTTGCCCGAAGACTGCACGTGCAGGATCGCGCGCTGGATCACGCGCTGGAAACCGAGGGTCGGCTGGGTGTCGACCTCGCGCTCCGTGCCTATCCTGGGAGTCTGCTCGGCAATGTGCTGCGAGAGCTGCTTTCTCAACTCGTCCAGGTTGGCGCCGCAGGCGCGCAGGACTTCGGCCGCCGTCGGGTTGTCCAGGAGAGCCAGCAGCAGGTGCTCGACCGTAATGAACTCGTGGCGTTTCTGCCGCGCCTCCACGAACGCCATGTGAAGGCTGACTTCGAGTTCCTGGGCAATCATCTAGGTTTCCTCCATCACGCACTGTAACGGGTGCTGGTGTTTGCGGGCATACCCCGCGACCTGCTGAACTTTGGTCGCGGCAATATCCTTAGGATACACGCCGCAGACGCCGATGCCCTCGCGATGCACGGCAAGCATCACCTGGGTGGCCCTTTCGCGCGTCATGTCGAAGAACTTCTGCAGCACAAGCACCACGAACTCCATCGGTGTGTAATCGTCGTTGAGAAGCATAACCTTGAACATCGGCGGCGGCTTGATCTTCGCTTTCGCCGCTTTGACTACCGTGTCGTCCTTGAACTGCGCCATAGTGCCGTTTGCTTGAATTCGCGCGCCCTAAGGGCCGCCATGATCGGACAAGCCGCTTCCGCCACGGCTCCCCCGCGGAGAAATCGCATGAACGTCAACCACTTCATCCTAATCAATGAATGTGGGGAGCGCAATGCAATATCTGCGCCAATCCGCCAAAAACAAGACGGTATTCGCACACTCTTCGAGACGCAAAACGACGCGTGTGGGGGCGCTTGACTAGGCCCGGGAGGGCAGGTTAAAAGGCGCCTGTGTTTGGATTCAGGCTGTCTGTAGCGCCATCGAGAAGGGCGGCGGGGCTGCGAAGTTCAGGCATGGCCCGGGTTCTTGCCCGGTTAGCACACTCTCAACACGAAGGAAGCCCCGACTATGGCGGCAGGGTGAAGTGGTTCAACGATGCAAAAGGCTACGGATTCATTAGGCAGCGAGGATCCTTTCGCGCATTTCTCGGCAGGGCAAACCGAGGTTTCCCCCGTACCCCCATCCGTTAACGGGTTACTTCGAGCCCCAGGGCTTGATGGCGGCCTTCAGCTGGGCGTAGCCGTCGAGGTAGCGGGGGCGCTTGCCGCCGTAGATCCGGTCGAAAATCGCGACCTGGGCGTCGAGCCACTTCGCAAGCGCCTTGTTGTCCGGGTTGGCCGCCTGGTAGGCCTCGCTGATCAGTACGAAATGAATACGCGGATCATAGGGTTGCTTGGCGCCGCCTTCGGTCTCGTCACCGGCAAGCAGGCGCAGGAGCATCGCGTCGGCCGATCCGAGCGTCTGCTCGAAGATGGGCTCGCCGACCATGCGATACATGACACTCGTCATGTCCTTGCCGTTCTTCATGGTGAAGCCCATGTCGCTCCATACCTTGTGCATGTCCGTGCCCGGTTTCACCTGGTCCAGCACTTTCTGGCCCCAGGCGCGCAGGAAATCGGGCGCATCGGCCATCAGGTCGGTGAGGCGATCGCCGTCGAGGTCGGTCGCGTAGACGATCACGCCCTTCTGCTGGATCATGTCGTGCAGCAGAAGGCCGAAGTTGGTGTCGGCGATATGCTCGGAAATCTCGCCCCCCCAGTTCTCCATGCCGGCCTTGAAATCCTTCGGCAGCAGCGCAACGATCGCGTCGACGTTGTCCTTGTGCTCTTCGTATGCATCGACCGAATAGCGCCGCTTGAGCTCGAACCTGGTGCCCTTGAGCATCCAGCGCACGATCCCCGCGTTGATGGCGTCTTCCTGCGCCTGGGTGGGCTTGGTCGCGACCCGTCCGACCTGCCCGGTTTCATGCACCATCTTCAGGAACAGGCGCACGGCGTAGGCCATGCGCACGCCCGGAGTGTTCATCTCCGAATGGATATTGCCGGTCGCGCGGTCGACCAGGAATTTCTTCTTGTCCTGCGAATACGGCAGGCCGGGCATGAAGCGGATGCTGGTGATCGTGCCGTACGGCCGGACGTTGCAGTACACACCGGCGGCGGTCCGCAGCGGAGCGTTGGCGGATTTGCCATTCACCACGACCTTTTTGCCGTTTTCGTTGACCAGGAAATCCCCGGCGGTCGACCACTTGAGCGCCGTGTATTCGAGCTTGCCGAACCAGTCGAGCGAGACGAGTTTCGTGTCGTGCCGGAACTGCGCCATCATCGGCACGCCGAGGAAGGGCAGGCCAAGGACGTCGAGCGCCATGAGCGTGCCGTTGAGCGCGAACATGTCCGTAAACGCATGCGCCACCGGCTTTACGCCGCTTGCGTTGTGGCCGCCCTCCCAGATGATCGCGTCGGTGTAGCCGTGCGGCTGGACTTTGGAGCGGTGGTAGATGCCGTCGAGCATCTTGAACAGGTCGCCGTTCTGCTCTTCCTTGGCGATCTTCAGCAAGTCGAGTTTTTCAGTCATGGGGCGCGAGCCTTGAGGTTGGAAAGGTCTAAAAGATATATTATATAAGAGTTCGGCCGCCGGACCGGCCGATACCTACACCGGGATCAGCTTCAGGACGAACGCCCGCTCAAAAAGCCAGACCGCTGCGACCAGCGCAATCAACGCCGAGCCGCCGGAGAAAATGATACGCCGGTAGATCCACGTGTGGCGCAATCCGTACGCGACGGGCAGGAAAAGCGCCACGATAGCGAGTTGTCCGACCTCCACTCCCAGGTTGAACCCGACGAGGGCAAGCACCAGGG
>JANMXB010000511.1:0-3422 GCA_031380765.1 Pseudomonadota bacterium
GCTTGAAGGCGCCGATCTCGAGCAGGTTGCCAAGGAACACGCTGCCCTCAAGGCCGTCGTCGAAACGCAGCCAGAGCTTGTAGTCGTCTTCCGCCTTGCACGCAGTCACTCGATGCATCGTTCACTCCCTCCTGTTGCCCGGGGCAATGTAAGAGTGGGTCAATCCCAGCTCAGCGCTCCACCCGTCTGGTACTCGATAACCCTGGTTTCGAAGAAATTGCGTTCCTTCTTCAGGTCGGTCATTTCGCTCATCCACGGGAAAGGATTCGTAGCCCCCTGGAAAAGCACGTCGAGGCCGATCTGCTGGCAGCGGCGGTTTGCGATGTAGCGCAGGTATTCCTTGAACATCGGCGCGTTGAGGCCAAGCACGCCGCGCGGCATCGTGTCCTCCGCGTAGCGGTATTCGAGTTCCACGGCACGACTGAAGAGCCCCTGGATTTCCTCGCGGAACTGCGCGGTCCACAAGTGCGGGTTCTCCATCTTGATCTGGTTGATCAGGTCGATCCCGAAATTGCAGTGCATCGATTCGTCGCGCAGGATGTACTGGTACTGCTCGGCGGCTCCGGTCATCTTGTTCTGGCGCCCGAGCGCGAGGATCTGCGCAAAGCCGACGTAGAAGAACCGGCCCTCCATGATGCAGGCGAACACGATCAGGCTCTTGAGCAGGTCCTGGTCGGACTGCGGCGTGCCGGTCTTGAAGGCCGGGTCGGTGAGCGTGTCGATGAAGGGGATCAGGAATTCGTCCTTCTCGCGGATCGACGAGACTTCGTGATAGGCATTGAACACTTCGCCCTCGTCCAGCCCCAGGCTCTCGACGATGTACTGATAGGCGTGGGTGTGAATCGCCTCCTCGAACGCCTGGCGCAGGAGGTACTGGCGGCACTCGGGCGCCGTGATGTGGCGATAGGTCCCCAGGACGATGTTATTGGCGGCCAGCGAATCGGCGGTGACGAAAAAACCGAGGTTTCGCTTTACCAGCCGCCGTTCGTCCTCGGTGAGCCCGTCGGGCGACTTCCACAGGGCAATGTCGCGGCTCATGTTCACTTCCTGCGGCATCCAGTGGTTGGCGCAGGCGGCGAGATATTTCTCCCACGCCCATTTGTACTTGAACGGCACGAGTTGGTTGACGTCCGCCTTCGAGTTGATGATCTGCTTGTCTTCCACCCGGATGCGACGGAACTCCGTGCCGGCGGGAACGTGCTGTGCGCCGGGGGCACCCGAGGGCATGAATCCGCTGACCGGCGCGATGGCCAGGCCGGGGACGGCGCTCATCGCGCCTTCTTCCTCAAAATTCAGCATGGCGTCTTCTCCTCACGCTCGAGTTGTTGTTTTATGGGCGCGCTCCCTGTCACTGGCACGCTTCGCATTCGGGATTGTCGATGGAGCAGAACTGGGGTTCCCCCGCCACTGTCGAGGCGGCCTCTGTCATGCCGCCCCCGGAGGGCACGGCATTCAGGGCTCCCGCTTTGGAAGTCGATTTCTCCGCATGGGTGGCGCCCATGGCCCGCAGGTAGTAAGTGGTCTTGAGTCCGCGCAGCCAGGCGAGCTTGTAGGTTTCATCGAGCTTCTTGCCCGAGGCTCCGGGCATGTAGATATTCAGGGACTGCGACTGGTCGATCCATTTCTGGCGCCGGGCAGCGGCCTCCACCAGCCATTTCGGCTCGACTTCGAAAGCAGTCGCGTACAGGCGGCGCAACTCGGCCGGCGCCCGATCGACTCGGGCGAGGTTACCGTCGAAATACTTGAGGTCGGCGATCATCACCTCGTCCCACATTCCCGCTTGCTTCAGGTCGGACACCAGGTACTCGTTCACCACCGTGAACTCCCCCGACAGGTTCGACTTGACGTACAGGTTCTGGTAGGTGGGTTCGATCGAGGCGGACACGCCGACGATGTTGGCGATGGTCGCCGTCGGGGCGATCGCCAGGCAATTGGAATTGCGCATGCCGAAAGAGCGGATGCGCTCGCGCAAGCTTCCCCAGTCGAGCGCGCTCGAACGATCGACTTCCACATAACCGCCGCGTTCTTGCGCAAGCAGGTCCAGGGTGTCCTGGGGCAGAATGCCGCGATCCCAGAGCGAGTCCTTGAAAGATTCGTAGCGTCCACGCTCCTGCGCCAGCTCGGTGGAAGCCCAGTACGAGGCGTACGCCACCATTTCCATCGAGCGATCGGCGAATTCGACCGCTTCGGTCGACGCGTACGGAACGCGCATCTTCTGCAGGCAGTCCTGGAAACCCATGATGCCCAAGCCCACCGGGCGATGGCGCGCATTCGACCTCGCGGCCTTGTCCACCGCGTAATAGTTGATGTCGATGACGTTGTCGAGCATCCGCATCGCGGTGCGGACCGTCTTCTTCACCTTGACGAAGTCCAGGCCCTGGTCCGTCATGTGCGCAACGAGGTTCACGGATCCCAGGTTGCAGACCGCAATCTCTTCGTGGTTGGTGTTGAGCGTGATCTCCGTGCACAGGTTCGAGCTGTGGACCACCCCGACGTGCTGCTGCGGGCTGCGGATGTTGCACGGATCCTTGAAAGTGATCCACGGATGCCCGGTCTCGAAAAGCATCGAAAGCATCTTGCGCCAGAGCTGCAGCGCGGGGATCCTGCGAAAGAGCTTGAGTTCGCCCGAGACCGTTCTTGCCTCATGGGCGACGTATGCCGTCTCGAATGCCTTGCCGAACCTGTCGTGCAGTTCGGGCACGTCGGAAGGCGAGAACAGGGTCCACTCGCCGGCCTCCATGACCCGTTTCATGAACAGGTCCGGAATCCAGTTCGCCGTATTCATGTCGTGCGTGCGGCGCCGGTCGTCGCCGGTGTTCTTGCGCAGCTCGAGGAATTCCTCGATGTCCAGGTGCCAGGATTCCAGGTAGGAGCACACGGCGCCCTTTCGCGTGCCGCCGTGGTTCACTGCGACCGCGGTGTCGTTGACCACCTTCAGGAACGGCACCACGCCCAGCGACTTGCCATTGGTGCCCTTGATGTGTGACCCGAGCGCGCGCACCGGGGTCCAGTCGTTGCCCAGCCCGCCGGCATACTTCGCGAGGAGCGCGTTTTCCTTGATGGCGTCGTAGATCCCGGTGAGGTCGTCCGAGACGGTGGTGAGATAGCAGCTCGAGAGCTGGGAGCGCAGGGTCCCCGAATTGAACAGGGTGGGGGTCGAGCTCATGAAATCGAACGTCGAGAGCACGTTGTAGAACTCGATTGCGCGCGCCTCGCGGTCGGCCTCGTTCAGCGCCAGGCCCATGGAAACACGCATGAAAAAGGCCTGTGGCAGCTCGATCCGCTGCTCGTCGATGTGCAGAAAATAGCGGTCGTACAGCGTCTGCAGCCCCAGGTAGCCGAACTGCAGGTCGCGGTCCGACTTGAGCGCCTGCCCGATCCGGGCGAGGTCGAATTCCGCCAGCCGCGGGTCGAGCAGTTCC
>JANMXB010000555.1:0-5677 GCA_031380765.1 Pseudomonadota bacterium
GGATCGGCTTCTGGCCGGCGCTCGTGCTGGCGCCCGTCCTGGTAGGCACGGTCGGCATGCTGGTCGAGCGCTGGGGCCTGCGCAGCGTCCACAAGTTCGGCCACGTGGCCGAGTTGCTGTTCACCTTCGGCCTGGCCTACTTGATCGACGAAGCGGTGCACCTCGTTTGGGGCCGCTCGGCCGTGGAGTACCGCGTGCCGGCGGAGCTCGACGGGCCCCTCTTCCAGATCATGGGCTCGCAGTATCCGATCTATCGCGGCTTCATGATGCTGATCTCCGTGGCGATGCTGGTGTCGATCTGGCTCGCGCTTACGCGCACGCGCATCGGGCTGGTGATCCAGGCCGCCCTGACGCATCCCCAGACTGTCGAGGCGCTCGGCCATAACGTGCCGCGCGTGTTCATGCTGGTGTTCGGCGGCGGCGCGGCGCTGGCGGGGCTCGCGGGCGTCATCGGCGGCAACGCCTTCGTGACCGAGCCCGGCATGGCGGCCGCGGTCGGCCCGATCATTTTCGTGATCGTGGTGGTCGGCGGCATGGGGTCGCTCGCCGGCGCCTTCATCGCGTCGCTGCTCATCGGCTGCCTGCAGACCTTTGCGGTGTCGCTCGACTGGTCGCTCGGCGGCATCTCGGTCGCGTCGGCCGCGCCGGTGCTGCCCTACCTGCTGATGGTGCTGATGCTGATCCTGCGCCCGCGCGGGCTCCTCGGAACGCGCGACGGGTGAGCACCCTCAAGTACTCGCCGATCAACCTCGGACGCTGGATCCTGTGGGGCGGGACGGCGCTCGTGTTCCTCGTCGCGCCGCACATCTTCACCAACAGCTTCGCGCTCACGATGCTCACCCAGATGGGCGCGTTCATCATCTTCGCCCTGTCCTACAACATGCTGCTCGGCCAGAGCGGCATGCTGTCCTTCGGCCACGCGGTGTACTCGGGGCTCGGGGCGTATATGGCGGTGCATGCGCTCAATCTCGTGGCCAAGGGCGTGTTCCCGATCCCCCTGCCGCTGCTGCCCCTGGTCGGCGGGTTTGCCGGCCTCGCCTTCGGCGTCCTCTTCGGCTACGTCACCACGCGCAAGTCCGGCACCACTTTCGCGATGATCTCGCTCGGCATAGGCGAGATGGTGTTCGCCTGCGCGCTGATGTTCCCCGGATTTTTCGGCGGCGAAGCGGGCATCTCGACCAACCGCGTCATCGGCAAGCCGTTTCTCGGCCTGACCTTCGGCCCGGCGATCCAGGTCTACTACCTGGTCGCGTTCTGGTGCTTCGCGTGCATGGCCGCGATGTTCGCGCTTACGCAAACGCCGCTGGGGCGCATGGCGAACGCAGTCCGCGACAATCCGGAAAGGACCGAATTCGTCGGCTACAACACCCAGCACGTGCGTTTCCTCCAGATGGTGCTGGCGTCGTTCTTCGCCGGCATCTCGGGCGGCCTGTCGTGCATCAATTTCGAGATCGTCTCGGCCGAGAACGTGTCCGCGATCCGCTCCGGGGGCGTGCTGCTCGCGACCTTCATTGGCGGCATCCCGTTCTTCTTCGGCCCGATCATCGGCGCGGTGGTATTCGTCTTCTTCGTGGTGGCGCTCTCGGGCTTCACGAAGGCCTGGCTGCTTTATCTCGGCCTGTTCTTCCTAGCGATGGTGCTCTACGCGCCTGGCGGTCTTGCATCCCTCATCCTGATGCAGATTCCGGTGATCCGCGCGCGGCGATGGGGCGAGCTGGCGGTGCCCTACCTCCTTGCGGGGGGCTCGGGATTGCTCACCCTCGCCGCCCTGATAGGCATCGTCGAAATGGTTTACCGGCTCTCGGAGCAAGGCGCGAGCACTGTGCTCAGCGTGCCCGGCTGGTCTTTCGATGCGACGCACGCACTGCCGTGGATCGTGTTCGGCCTGATGCTGGGCGCGGGCCTCGTCGCCCTGCGCTACACCTCGCGCCTGGTCGGCGAGCGCTGGGGCGAGATCCAGGCCGCCCTGCAGGGACGCGCGGCATGAACGCCCCGGCGATCGAGCTGCGCGATGTGCACAAGAGCTTCGGCAGCACGGTGATCATCCAGGGGGTGTCGCTTACCATCGCACAGGGCGAGCGCCACGCCATCATCGGCCCCAACGGCGCCGGCAAGTCCACGCTCTACAACCTCATCTCCGGGCGCTTCCCGGTGTCCTCCGGGACGATCTGGCTGAATGGCGAGGACATCACCGGCCTGCAGCCGTACGAGATCAACCGCAAGGGGTTGTCGCGCAGCTTCCAGGTCACCAACATCTTCCACAACATGACCGTGTACGAGAACATCCGCTGCGGCGTGCTGTGGTCGCTCGGCTACCGGTATTCGTTCTGGCACCGCATCAACGGCCTGGCCGAAGTGCGGCGCCGCGCCGACGAGGTGATGGAGAAGATCGGCCTGGAGAAGCGCCGCGGCGTGCTTGCGGGCGTGCTGACTTACGCCGAGCAGCGGGCGCTGGAGATCGGCGTCACCATCGCAGGCGGCGCGGGCGCGATCCTGCTCGACGAGCCGACCGCCGGCATGAGCCGCTCGGAGACGGCGCGGGCCGTCGAATTGGTGCGCTCGATCACCGAAGGCCGCACCCTCATCATGGTCGAGCACGACATGGGCGTGGTGTTCGACCTCGCCGACCGCATCAGCGTGCTGGTCTACGGCGAGATCATCGCCACCGGCAGGCCCGAGGAGATCCGCGCCAACCCGTCCGTGCAGGAAGCTTATCTGGGCGGTCTGCACAAGGACGGGGAAGGAATAGATGCGGGAAAAGATGCGGGAATAAATGCCCATGCTTGAGGCGACCAACCTGCACGCCTACTACGGGAAGAGCCACATCCTGCAAGGCGTCAACCTCACCGTAGGCGAAGGCGAGATCGTGAGCCTGCTGGGCAGGAACGGCGTCGGCCGCTCCACGACCATCAAGGCCATCATGGGCATGGTCGAGTGCAGCGGGTCGGTGAAATTCCGCGGCGAGGAGATGGTCGGACTCAAGGCCTACCAGGTGGCGCACAAGGGCCTGGGCTACGTGCCGGAGAACCGCGACATCTTCCCGACGCTCACCGTGCGCCAGAACCTGCTGCTCGGGCAGAAGACCAAGCAGGAATCCGCCCGCTGGCGGACCGAGGACATGTTCGAGCTTTTCCCCAGGCTGCGGGAGCGCGCCGACACGCAGGCCGGCGTCCTCTCCGGCGGCGAGCAGCAGATGCTCACGCTGTGCCGCACCCTCATGGGCGACCCGGCGCTGGTCATGATCGACGAGCCCACCGAGGGCCTCGCGCCCAAGATCGTCGAGCAGGTGGCGCGCCTGTTCGAGGAGATCCGAAAGCGCGGCGTGTCGATCCTGCTCGTGGAGCAGAAGCTCGCGATCGCGCTGGACATCTCCGAGCGGCTCTATGTGATGGGCCACGGCAGCATCGTCTTCGAGGGCAAACCGCGCGACGTGCGCGAAAATGCCGCAATGCGAAAGGAGTGGCTGGAGGTCTGACCGCACGGGGCCGTCAGCGCATGTCGCTGGCCGGCAGTGCCTTGAAGTGCTTGCTGAGGGCGATTCCCTGGCGTTGGTACGATGAGTTCACCCCACTGCCGTAGAGCCGTGCCGGCGGCGCGGCGAGAGGCTCATAAGCCAGCCGGCCGACCACCTGGCCGTGCTCAATCACAAACGGAACTTCAAAGGATCGAACTTCGAGAACGGCCCGCGACCCTTCACCTCCTGCATCCGGGTGACCAAAACCGGGATCGAAGAATCCGGCGTAGTGGACCCGGAAGTCGCCAATCAACGTGTCGAACGCAAGCATCTCGGCCGCGTACGCCGGCGGAACCTTTACTGCTTCTCGTGACGCGAGAATATAAAAGTCCGCCGGATCCAGCACCAATCCGCCGCGGCGAGGCGCATAAATCGGCTCCCAATAGTCGAGGACATCGTAGTGCCGCACCTTGTCGATATCGATGAGCCCGGCATGGCTCCTCGCCTTGTAGCCGATGATGCCAGCGGATTTCTCGCCTCGCAAATCCACCGAGACCGGAACGCCGTTGCGGATATCTTCACCGCTGATGGACGCCACGACCTGGTGCTCCGTCTGCAAACGCCGCATCGCCGTGTCGCTGCTCGGCGCATTGCCGCGGCGTAAGCGAATCTGGTTCAGCCTGGAACCCTTGCGCGCCAGGACGCTGAAAGTCCGGGGGGATATCTCGGCATAGAGAGGGCCGTTGTACCCCTCGCGGACACGATCGAATTCCGTGCCGTAGTCGGTGATAAGCCGGATAAAAATGTCCAGGCGACCCGTGGAACTCTTCGGGTTGCCCATCGCAGACATGCGTTTTCTCAGCGATAAGCCCTCAAGCAACGGAACAATGTAGACGCAACCGCGCTCCAGCACGCCGCCATCGGAAATGTCCATCTTGTGCATCTGGAGGTCTTCGAGTTTCTTTTCGACCGTCGCTTCCTTCCCTGGCAGGAAGCTGGCGCGTACCCGATATGCGACCGACCCCAGTCGAAGATCGAGGCTAGCCGGCTGATATTGATCGTCCTGGATCGGTTCCAGAGCGCGAATTTCACGCGTTCCCTTGACGAGATGTTCCAGTTCCTGAGAGGGCAATATTCCGCTCTTGCGAACCGCGCTGCCAGGGTCATCCCCCGTTGCGCCGCCGACGCCTTCGGGCACTTGCGCGTCAACTGGAATCGCCTGGGTCAACAAATCGTTTGAGTCGCTCACGAATATCAAGCTCGTAGTATTTCGCAAAACATTCCCGTTTCAGGCGACGACTCCGAGGCCTGAAGGGTCTGCGCCGGCGTACCTGAAGAACCTGTCGGAATTTGCCCTGCCAAAGCCAGCCTGAGTTTATCGCTTTCAAGTCCGGGGGAGGGGGGTAATCTGTTCGCGTCGACCAATGCGGTTGATAGTTTCGCGTTAAAATTCCCACCCAGACTCGACCCAGCGCCTCATTCGAACGGCGCGGCGAAGCCTTCCATCCGGAGACCGTTATGAGCGACGCAGCAACCTATTCAGTGCGCGACGGCATCGCCGTCATCGTCATGAACAATCCGCCGGTCAACGGGCTGGGCAGCGTGCTGCGCCCCGGCATCGTCGAAGGCATGAACAAGGCCGCCGCGGACCCGGCGGTCAAGGCCCTGGTGATCATGGGCTCGGCAAAGGCCTTCTCCGGCGGCGCGGACATCCGCGAATTCAACACCCCCAAGTCGTCGATGCAGCCCACCCTGCCTGAAATCAACGACGCGCAGGATGCGTTCAAGAAACCCATGGTCGCGGCGATCGGCGGCTTCGCGCTCGGCGGGGGCCTCGAACTCGCGCTGGGTTGCCACTACCGCGTGGCGTTGCCGAAGACGCTGCTGGGCCTGCCGGAAGTGAAACTGGGCATCCTGCCCGGCTCGGGCGGTACCCAGCGCCTGCCGCGGGTAGTCGGTGCGGCCGAAGCGGTAAAGATGATGACGACAGGCAACCCGGTGCCGGCCGAGGAAGGCCTGCAGCTCGGCCTCGTGGACGAAATCGTGCAGGGCGATCTGCTCGAAGGCGCGCTTGCCTTCGCGAAAAAGCTCGTGGCCGAAGGCAAGGGCCCGCGCCGCATCCGCGACCTCACGGTGAAAGTCGATGGCGATCCCAAAGCATTCTTCGAGGCGGCGCGCGCCGAGGTCGGCAAGGCCTCGCGCGGCTACCCCGCCCCGCTCGAG
>JANMXB010000613.1:0-11540 GCA_031380765.1 Pseudomonadota bacterium
GCCGCCCGCGACCGCAAGCAACGAAAGCGGATAAGCGACCCAGAACGGCCACAGGATCCCGGCGGGCAGCACCCACATGAACGCAGGGATGCCGAACGGCATCAGGACGACAAAAGTGGCTACATAGAGAACGTAAGCCCACGCGCCCCACGAGTCGATCAGGGCATGGACCCGGTCCGTGCTGCCGAAAGTCTCGAACGCCCCGAGCCTCCACGCGGCAAACACCAGCGCCATGGCGAGCACCGACAGCACGACCCGGCGCTGCCAGAACAGCCTCCAGCGCGGCGCGGATTGCACCAGCGGCCTAGAACAGCGAGCTGGAGAACCCACCGTCGACCGGAATGGCGGTGCCGGTCACGAAATCGCTTGCGTCGCTGCAGAGGAAGACCGCGATCCCTTCGAAATCCGCGGGCACGCCCCAGCGCCTGGCCGGCGTGCGATCGACGACTTTGTCATGCAGCGTCGGAATGATCTGCCGCGCGCGCTTGGTGAGATCGGTGTCGATCCAGCCGGGCAGGATGCTGTTGACCTGGATGTTGTCCTTCGCCCACGCCGAAGCCAGGCTCTTGGTGAGCTGCACGGCGGCGCCCTTGGTGGCCGCGTAGACGGGCGCGACATCGAATCCGAACAGGCTCGTCATCGAACCGATGGTGACGATTTTTCCGCCACCGCGCTTCACCATCTCGGGATACGCCGCCTGGCAGCAGATGAACATGCTGGTGAGGTTGGTGTCGACCACCTGATGCCATTCCTCGGCGGTGTATTCGTGGGGTTTCTTGCGGATGTTGGTGCCCGCGTTGGCCACCAGGATGTCGAGGCCCCCCAGCTTCGCCACGGTTTCGGCCACCGCGCGATCCACCTGCGTGCGGTCGGTGACGTCGGCGCCGACGCCGATCGCTTTCGCGCCGAGCGCTTCCAGCTCTTTGACGGCCGCGCGATTCTTGTCGGCGTTGCGGCCGACGACTGCGATACCCGCCCCGGCGCGCGCAAGTCCGCGCGCAATGCCAAGCCCGATACCGCCGTTGCCGCCGGTGACGAGCGCGACCTTCCCTTTCAGATTGAACATTTTTTGCGGTCCATGAATCAGAGTCCCGCGGGCAAAAACGCCCCGCGCAAGCGGGCTAGGCCTTTTTTGCCTTCGGGCCGGCGAGCGAATCGAGCAATTCCCACATGGTGTGGTCGGCCCAGTATTCCGAATCGGCCTTGATCTTGGCCTCGCCTTCGGCGACCAGCTCCTTGCCAACCTCGTGGCGCCTGCAGAAGTCCAGCCAGTACTGCCTCACCTCTTCGGCGGAAAGATCCATGTCAGGGCTGGCCGCCCTGGCGGCCGGAATTCCTGCGTCCCTTGTTGCGCGATTGGTTGTGAGGGCGTCCGCCTCCGCCGCCGCCGCCTTCCTTGCGCGGCTGCTGTTGCGGCTGCGGGCGCGGCCGTGAATTGCGCTGCTCCGGGTTGCTGTGCGCCCGGCCAGACAGGCTCTGCACTTTGCGGATCTCGTTGGCGAGCGCCTCGAGGTTGGCCTGGTGCACGGTCTTGTCCTGCGCCTCCTGCATGGCCTTCTGCTCGCGGTCGCGCAGCTCGTTCAGTTTTCTCAGCGCCTCGCTGCTCGATGAGGCGCCGCCGCCGTGCCTTTCCGCATCCTGGCGCAACATTGCGATGTGGGCGATCTCGTCGATCACCTCGTCGCTTGCCCGTGTTCCTTCCATTTTAGCTCCTGATGATAGTGCAGCCTGCGCCTGCACGATGCGGCCGTCAGTACGCTGCCGGACAATTTGCGGCATACCTGCGGCAAGATCACAACTTCGCGGGGGGCAACTCCCAAACGGCCCCGGCCCGCCTTTCGCCCCTGTGCTTTCATTGGATTGCTACAATGGGCGCCCTGTCGAAGGGTAACGGGCATCGCGAGATGTCCGTTTTTTTTTGCAATAGTACACCGGTATCCGCCTTGCCTGCATCCATGCCTTCCTCAGCCCGCCGGGACCGGCAGGCCGCCATGCCGTTCATCATGGCGACCGTCCTCATCGACATGGTCGCGCTGGGCCTCATCATCCCGGTCCTGCCGGCGCTGGTCGGCACCTTTACCGGGTCGCAGGCGGACCAGGCTTTCTGGTATGGCGCGGTGGCTTTCGCCTTCGGCATCGCCAACTTTTTCGGCTCGCCCCTGCTTGGGGGACTTTCGGACAGCTACGGGCGCCGGCCCGTGCTGCTGATCGGCTTTTCGGGCCTGGCGCTGAATTTCTTCTTCACCGGCCTGGCCACCGCCCTGTGGATGCTGATCGTGGTGCGCCTGGTGGGCGGCGCGATGCAGGCCAACCAGGCCGTGGCCAATGCTTATGTGGCCGACATCACGCCACCCGAGCTGCGCGCCAAGCGCTTCGGCATGCTCGGCGCGATGTTCGGCGTGGGCTTCATCCTCGGGCCGGTCATGGGTGGGGTGCTTGGCGCCATCGACCTGCAGCTGCCATTCTTCGTGGCGGGAAGCCTCGCCCTCGTCAATCTCCTCTACGGCTATTTCGTGCTGCCCGAATCGCTCCCCGTCGACAAGCGCCACGCGTTCAGCTGGGCGTCGGCCAACCCGTTCACGTCGCTAAAGGCACTGGCGCAGCTTAAAGGCGTCGGCCTGCTCGTCGCCGTGATCGCGTGCAGCGGCCTGGCCCAGTTCGTCCTGTACACCTGCTGGGTGCTCTACACGACGTTCAAGTTCGGCTGGGGTCCGCGCGAGAACGGCTGGTCGCTCGCCGCAGTCGGCGTGATGTCGGTCATCGTGCAGGGCTTGCTCCTCGGCAGACTGCTGAAGTGGTTCTCCCCGCAGAGGCTCGCCGTGATCGGGCTGGTGTCCTCGACCCTGGCCTACGTGTTTTGGGGTGCCGCCACCGAGGGCTGGATGATGTTCGCGGTGATTTTCGTCAACCTGCTCGGCGCCACGGTCGCGGCCTCGATCCAGAGCATCATCTCCGCCGCCGCGGACTCGCGCGACCAGGGCCGCATGATGGGCGCGGTGAGTTCGCTCAACAGCCTCATGGCGGTCATCGCGCCCGTGCTGGGCGCGGCGCTGCTGGGCATGGTGTCGCATTTTCCCAAGGGCGACTGGCGCATCGGCGCACCCTTCTACTTTTGCGCGGTGCTTCAGGCAGCAGCGCTGGTGCTCGCGATCCTGCACTTTCGCCGGCACCCGGTTTCGGGTAAGGGATAGCAATGCAAGCCACCCCGGACCTTACGCCCCTCCCCCTGCCTGCCGGGATCCGCTCGCGAATGGTCAGCGGCATCAACGGCCTCGCCATGCATGTGCTCGAAGCCGGGGCGCCCGGCAGGCCTTGCGTGTTGCTGCTCCACGGTTTTCCGGAACTGGCCTACAGTTGGCGGAAAATCATGCTGCCGCTCGCGGCGGCGGGCTATCACGTCGTGGCACCGGACCAGCGCGGCTACGGGCGTACCACCGGATGGGATGCGCGCTACGACGGTGACCTGGGGTCGTTCCGCCTGTTGAATCTCGCGCGGGATGCGCTCGGCCTGGTTTTCTCGCTCGGCCACAAGTCGGTGGCGCTCGTCGCGGGCCACGATTTCGGATCCCCTGTTGCGGCGTGGTGCGCCCTGGTGCGTCCCGACGTATTTCGTTCGGTGGCGCTCATGAGTTCGCCCTTCGCCGGGCCGCCGGCGGTGCCCGACGGCGCGGTGCGTCCGCCGCCCGATCCCGTGCATGCGGATCTCGCGGCGCTCGACCCGCCGCGCAAGCATTACCAGTGGTACTACTCGACGCGCGAAGCCGGCGCGGACATGCGCGAGTGCGCGCAGGGCATCGATGCCTTCCTGCGCGCGTACTACCACGTCAAGAGCGCGGACTGGAAGGCGAACCGGCCCCATCGGCTCGAATCCTGGAGCGCGCGGGAACTCGCGAAGCTGCCGCGCTATTACACGATGGATCTCGGCAAGGGCATGGCGGAGACGGTCGCGCCCGACATGCCCGCGCCAAGCGAGATCGTCGCGTGCGACTGGCTTAGGGAGGAAGAACTCGGCGTCTACAGCGCGGAATATTCGCGCACCGGTTTCCAGGGCGGACTGCAGTGGTACCGCTGCCGGACCACCGGCGCCTTCAATCCGGAATTGCAGCTCTTCGCGGGGCGCACGATCGACGTGCCAGCCTGCTTCATCGCGGGCTCGAGCGACTGGGGCGCCTGGCAGATGCCCGGCGACCTGGAAAAAATGCAGGGGTCGGCGTGCACGCAGATGCGCGGATGCCATTTCATCGACGGCGCGGGGCACTGGGTGCAACAGGAAAAGCCGCGGGAAGTGAGCCGGCTGCTCGCGCAGTTTCTCGCCGGCAGCGCGCCGGCGCGCCTTGGCTAGACCGGGGTTGGAGGCGAGCGGCCCTGCGCGCTGCCAGCAGGATCGTCGACCGCAAGGCCGGCCTCGGCAATCAGGACTTCGCGCAGCAGGCGCGTCATGAAAAAGCGCCTGCCCGGCCCGGTCGCCTCGACCTCGCTGTGCTCGACCTTGAACGCGCGCTCCAGGGTGCGCATCACGCGATCGATCGGCTTGCCGGCCTGCATCGCGCTGGTGAAATAAGCCCCGCGCAGCATGATCGGGTGGTGGTCGATCTGCAGCGAGAACGCCATGCCGAGGATTTCCTGCACCAGCGGGCCGATGGCATGGAACTGCTGGGGGAAGCGGTAAATCGAGGCGCGCCGCACCAGGTCGGGTTCTTCCTCGAGGCGGCCGAGCATTTCGGCATGCAGGCGATTTTGCAGGGCCGCGAAATCCGCGGCGTAGTCCCTGGCGATTTTGCTGGGGTCCGCGCCGGCGTTGAAGGTCGTGCCCCAGACCTGGGCGCGGGCCGCGTCGTCCATCGCCCCGAAGAACTCGATGAAGCCCGCGAGCAGGTCCATCTTGGTCACCAGCAGGTAGACCGGGAAGCGTGTGCCGAGGCCGGCATAGAGTTCCGACAGGCGCATGCGCACGTGCGCGGCAAACTGCTGCCGCTCGGGTTTCGCCCAGAGCAGCAGGTCGGTCACGCTGACGGTGACGATGGCGCCGCTGACCGGCTGCTTGGGCCGGTGCTGTTTCAGCAGTCCGAGGAACGCGTGCCATGCGGCGCTCCCGGCCAGGGCGTCCTTGAGGTTCTTCGTCTCGTGGGCGACATAGCGGCCCGCGGTGTCGAGAAACACGGCTTCATCGCTGAACCACCATTCGCAGTAGCGCGTGCCGCCCACGCCGGTGAGCTGCGGCGGGCCGCCTTCCTCCTGCAACGGAAAGCCGAGCCCTGAATTTCGCAGCACCGCGGAATTTCCCGAGCCGGGCGCGCCGATCACGATGTACCACGGCAGCTCGTGCACCGACCGGCTGCTGCCGTCGGGACGCGTAAAGCGTTTCTCGCCGAGCACGCCCGTGGTCGCCTCGAAGCGCTCGCGCAAGGCCGCGATGTTCTGCGCGGCGCGCTCGTCCGGCACCTCCTGCGGACCCAGGTCGGCCATGCGCTCGAACAGATTGGCGCTCATGGTGTCGGGCTCACTGCGGGGGCCCCAGGATGATCGCGACGCGCCGGTTTTTGGCGCGGTTGTCATCGGTGTCGTTGGGGGCGATCGGATCCGCCTCGCCCGCGCCTTCGCTCATCACGCGCTGCGGTTCCCGCACCTTCGACGCGATCGCTGCCGCGGCGGCTTTCGCGCGCGCAGCCGAGAGCTCGACGTTCGACTGGAACGGGCCCGGCTTGACGGGAATGTTGTCTGCGTAACCCCGCACAAGGATGCGGCCGGGAACGCGGTCGAGCGCCCCGCCAACCTGTTCGAGAACGGCTTTCACCGCGGGATCGGGCTCGATGTTGCCCGAGGCGAACTGGCGGTCGTTGCGGATGCTGATCGTGGTCCGCCCCGCGTCTTCGGCGAGTGCCACGAGGCCGCCCTGCACCTCAGGTGCGAGTTCTTTCTCGACCCGTTGATGCGCCGTGAGCACCGGCTCGGGCGCAGGGGCCACCACCACGGGTGCCGCCGGGGGTGCAGCAACCGGAGGCGCAGGCGCAACCGCAGGTGCCGGGGCAGGCGCAACGGAGACAGGCTCGGGATTGAGCATCGCCCGATAGCCGGCAAAAACGACCAGCAGTGCCACGGCAGCCGTGCCGGCAGTCACTCCTATCGCACGCCACGGCAGGCCGGACGATGCCGCAGGCTCCACCCGTACAGCGGCCAGCCGGGCGACTGCGGCGCCGCGAGGTGACGCGCGCCATTGTTCGGACAATCCGTCCGCGGGGCGGGGACGCCGGCGGGAAACGATTGTGTGCAGGTCTGCGCGAATGCGGTCCACTTCCTGCGCACCGCCTTCGACATTGCGATACTGCCCTTGGAAACCGAGCGCGAGGCAGATGTAGAGCAGCTCGAGCAACTCGGCGTTCTCTTCGGGTTTCTGCTTGATCGCGTCGAGCAAAGTAAAGAAACCTCCGCCCCCGCTTGCCTCGGAGCGCAATTCGTGGAGCAGCCCCTTGGTGGTCCAGCCCCGGCCCCACGGTGTCGAAGCTGCCGCGTCGTCGGCCATGCAACAAAGCGCGTACACCGCGCCTTCGAGCACTTCTTCCGGCGCGCCGATCTTGCTTGCACCGGCTTCGAAGGCCTCGATGAGATCCTGCAATGTCTCCTTGAGCCGCGCCGGATCCGGATGATTGCGGGCCGCGGCGATCTGCGGCACCGCGCTCAGGATCGGGTTGGCGAACGCGACAAGCCGATTCAATCCGCCCAGCGCGGCGAGGTTGGCCTGGAGCGCCTCGGGCAGGGCTTTGGGCGCGAACGGATTGGCGCGGCGCCTTATGCTGCCGGAGCTGCCGATCGTGGCGTCGGGATCGAACTGCGTCAGCGGCCCGCTGAAAGTCGCTTCCGGATCGGGCTCGCGCGGCATCGGCTTGACGGTGTCTTCGGGATCCATCGCCTCGAGCGCGGCGCGCATTTGCGGCGAGATGGTCTGGTCGGGATCGTCACGCGCGATGGGACCCGTGACGGTCTTGTCCGGATCGTCGCGCGCGACAGGACCCGTGACGGTCACATCCGGATCGAACCTGGGCGGTTGGGAGTCTTTCTTGCTCATCCGGTTTCTATTTTAGTGAACCTTTGGCCATCAAGAGCGGAACTTCTGCACGCGAGTGCGTATCGCGCGAGGCGGCTTCGCTCAGGCGGCCGGGCCGGTCCAGGTTTCCGACCAGGCGAGCACGCAGCTCGACGAAGGCTTGCCGAAGCGATCCTGCGGGAACACTTTCGCGCTCGCCGCCTCGCCATTGACCGCGAGCTGCGCGCCGCGCGCGGGAAGGAAAGTGCTGTACACGCCGATCGGGCGGTTCATCGCGCCGGGGGGCACCGTGAGCACGAAAGGCGCCATGAGGTCCCACCAGCTCATGATGATCTCGCCATCGTCCGACACGATGCGCTCCTCGATGGTGCTGAGCGAGTCTCCGGCGCGCACGAATTCGGCGTCCATGACAGGCAGCGACTCGTCCGCAAACGGCTTGTGCAGCAACACTTCGATCGTGCGCTGGAGAAAGCGCGCCATCCCGATGTTGTCCGAATAAATGCGCGGACCCTTGCCGGTCAGCGGGCTTTCGACGAAGAGGGCATGCCCCTGCCCCGCGGGCGACCAGAGCACGCGCCAATGGCTTACGCGATCGGCGATCGTCGCGCCGCCATCATCCGAAAGCCGGATGAACGAATTCTCGCCCGTCATGACCACTGCATGCGGATCCACCATTTGCGGCTCGGCCATTTGCCTCTCCTCGGTCAATCGGGAAGGATACCATCCGCGCTTCGATGCGGCTGTGACCGGCTGCGCGCGAGGAGTGCGCGCTGCGCAGGTTCGAGGTGACACCATTCTCCAACGCCCAGGCCAAGCGCCTCCAGCGTCAGTCCGCCGATGGCCGTGCGGCACAGCGCCACGCAATGATTGCCCGCCGCCGCGAGCATGCGCTTGACCTGGTGGTATTTGCCCTGCTCGAGAATGATTTCGAGCCGATGGACGTCAAGCTGGCGGCAACCAAGCGCCGCCAGCGGCGCCGGCTCGTCCTCCAGCTTCACGCCACGCAGCAGTGCCGCAACCAGCTCCGGCGTGACTGGCGCCCGGGTTTGGGCCACATAGCGTTTCGGCACCTTGCGCCTGGGAGAAGTGTGCGCGTGGATGAAGCCGCCATCGTCGGAGAGCAACAACAACCCGGTCGTGTCGTGGTCCAGGCGCCCGACCGGCTGCGTCTCGCGCCAGGCGAACTGCGCGGGCAGCAGGGACAGCACGCCGGGATGGTGGCTGGGTTTTCTCGAGCATTCGAATCCGGCCGGCTTGTTGAGCGCAATGTACAGATGCTCGTGGTATGCCCACGCCTCGCCATGCACGGAGAACCCGAGCCCCTGCGTTTCGACAGGTGTGTCGAACCCGGAGGCAACCTCGCCGTTGACGCAAACTTCCCCGGCGCGGATCAGGGCCTGGCACGCCTTGCGCGTGCCGAAGCCCTGCGACTGCAGGACCCGGTCGAGCGTGAGCTTCCTCACGCCCGGCGACACAGGTTTGGCCGTCAGGGTTTTACTACGATCACCACGCGGCGGTTCTTCGCGCGATTCTCGGCCGTGTCGCTCGGTGCAAGCGGCTTGGCGTCGGAAGCGCCCTCGCTCGAGATGCGCTTGGGGTCTTTAAGCCTGGCCGCCATCAGCTTCGCCGCCGCTTGCGCGCGCGCAGCCGACAATTCCTGGTTCGACGGAAATTTCGGGTTGCTGCTCGGTTTCGCATCGGCGTGACCGGTAACGACAATCGCCCCCGGCACCTTGTCCAGCGCCACCGCGATGCTCAGCAGGAGCGGACGCAGCTTCGCGTCGGGATCCACGCCGCCCGAGGCAAACTGCTGGCTGCTGCGGATGGTGATCGCAGTGCCGCCGCCTTCCTCGGAAACCTCGATCAGGCCGCTCTTGATTTGCGCCGCGAGTTGTTCGGTCACCTTCGACTGGCCGGCAGGCGCCGCCGGTGATGCGGCAGGTGCAGCCGGTGCGGTTGCCGCCGGCGCAGCAGGCGCTGGAGCGGTTGCAGCAGGCGCAGGGGCAGGTGCAGGCGCCGAAGCTACCGGCGCTGTTTTCGACGCATCAGGCGCCGGAGGCTTCCCGCCTGTCGTCACGAAATAAAGGACCACGAGGACCACTACGATGCCGCCCGCGATCATCGGCATGCGCGAAGGCTCCTGGATCACGGTCGATGCGTCGATTTTTGCGCCGCTGGCGGTGGCTTCCGGATCGCCGGCGGTGCGGAATGCCGCGGGCGGCACAGTTCCCATTGCGGCCGCGGTTTCGGCAGCTGCTTCGGCGCCCAGCTTCAAGCCACCCGGGGGAATCGAGATCGTGGCGTCCTCGTCGGGCTCCTTGAGCGCATCGCGCGTCATCCTCACAGTGGCGTCCGCATCGGGCTCCTTGATCGCCTCGCGGTTCATCATCACGGTGGCGTCATCGTCGGGCTTGCCCGCGAGCGGGCCGCGCATGCCGGTGACGGTCGCGTCGGGATCGGGATCAGCGGGCTTGTCGCGTTTTTCGCTCATGATTTTCTACTATAGTGGCCGGAGGGGAATCGAATCATTTATACCACCGAATCGCGCCCGCGCAATACGCCCTGCGCCGCCTGTCCCAAGTGCGGCCACTCGCCGCTTCCGGCCGGCCAGGCCCTGCCCGCCACCTGCCCGGCCTGCGGGCTGGTGCTCGCAAAATTCGGCACCGCACCAGCGCGCGCGCCGCGCGAAATCCGGCCTGCGGATCCCGCTGCCGGGGCGGACGAATACCCGCGCGGGTGGATGGGACAGTGGCTCCTGCATGTGCCGGCCAAAGCCTCGAAACTGAATTGGCAGGCCCGGATTGCAACACTGGGGGCGTTCGCGCTGTGGACGCTGTGGATCTGGCGCGGCGCGGACATCCCGGCGGGGGAATCGGGGAGCTATTTGGCATGGGCCGCCTGGGCGGTCTGGCTGCAGCGCGCGCGGTTGAGCGAATCGCTGTTTGCCGAAGAGATGGAAGGCCCCAAACGGCTGTAGACTTGGCGGTTCCCATTACGTCAATCGAATGAGTCTGCCATGTACCCAAATACCCAGCTCTACATCGACGGCGCCTGGTGCGCCGCCGCGTCCGGCCGCACGCTGCCGGTCATGAATCCGGCCACCGGCAAGCAGATAGGCACGCTCGCCCATGCCGAGAAAGCCGACCTCGACCGCGCGCTCGAAGCCGCGCAAAAAGGGTTCGCCGTGTGGAGAAAGATCTCCGCGTTCGAGCGCTCGAAGATCATGCGCAAGGCCGCCAACCTGCTGCGCGAGCGCGCCGATGCGATCGCACCGCTGATGACGCAGGAACAGGGCAAGACCGTGGCGGAAGCCAAGATGGAGATCATGGCCGGCGCCGACACCATCGACTGGTTCGCCGAAGAGGCGCGCCGCACCTACGGCCGCGTAATCCCCGCGCGTTCCGAAGGCGTCTACCAGCTCGTGATCAAGGAGCCGGTCGGGCCGGTCGCCGCGTTCACGCCGTGGAATTTTCCGGTCAACCAGATCGTGAGGAAACTGTCCGCTTCGCTCGCCGCGGGCTGTTCGATCATCATCAAGGCGCCCGAAGAAACGCCCGCCTCGCCCGCCGAGCTGATCCGCGCGTACGCCGATGCCGGGGTTCCGGCAGGCGTCGTCAATCTCGTCTACGGGATTCCCGCGGAAATTTCGAGCTACCTGATTCCCCACCCGGTGATCCGCAAGATCTCGTTTACCGGGTCGACGGTGGTGGGCAAGCAGCTCGCCGCGATGGCCGGGCAGCACATGAAGCGCGTGACCATGGAGCTGGGCGGGCATGCGCCGGTGATCGTTTTCGACGACGCCGATATCGACCTTGCCGCCAAGACCATGGCGGGAAGCAAGTACCGCAACGCCGGCCAGGTGTGCGTTTCGCCGACGCGCTTTCTTGTGCAGGAAGGCGTCTACAACAAGTTCGTCGACAAATTCGTCGAGGCCACCCGCGAGCTCAAGGTGGGCAACGGGCTGGAAGCCGGCGTCACCATGGGGTCGCTTGCCAATCCCCGGCGGTCGGCCGCGATGGAAGTCAACGTCGAGGACGCGCAGAAGCACGGCGGCAAAGTGCGCACGGGCGGCCATCGCATCGGCAAGGAGGGCAACTTCTTCGAGCCCACCGTGATCACGGAGCTTGGCAACGACGCCAAGGCCATGAACGACGAGCCGTTCGGCCCGATGGCCATCGTCAACCCGTTCAAGACCTTCGACGATGCTGTGAAGGAAGCCAATCGCCTGCCGTTTGGCCTCGCCGCCTACGCGTGGACCAAGTCGGCCAAGACCGCGAACGCGATCGCGTCGTCCGTTGAAACCGGCATGATCACGATCAACCACCTCGGCCTCGCAATCCCCGAAGTGCCTTTCGGCGGGGTCAAGGATTCGGGCTACGGATCGGAGGGCGGTACCGAAGCGATCGAGGCTTACCTCAATCCGAAGTTCGTTTCGCAGGCCGGGCTCTAGAACCGGTTCGCAGCATGGCGAGGCCGCGCGTCGGCATGGTCGGGCTTG
>JANMXB010000626.1:0-4835 GCA_031380765.1 Pseudomonadota bacterium
CTCTGCAAGAGAGGTGGCTGGCTGTTGCGACGGTTATTCATGATTTATTATATGAATTGTCTTAAGAGTGGCTCCTGGCATAGACTTTCTGAAATTAATCTTCAAGTTTTGGCTTCAGCCCCTGGCTGCGCGCGATGCGACGTGGCGAGCATTCCGGCCATCACTATGGCGGCGGCCAGGACCTGCGCGCCGAGGCTTTCCAGCGTCGGATGGATCCCCAGGATGCGCAACGTGAAAAACGGGATTTGGCTGGCGCTTACCGCGCCGGCTTCCTGCAGCGCCGCGATGCCCTGGCCCGCGAAAACGACCGCGAGAAGCGCCATCAGGAGCGACATCGCCGAAAAGAAAGGTCCCAAGGGCAGTTTCAGGCTGTACTTGAAGATGCCCCAGCCGGTAGCGGCGAGCACCAGCACGGCGGCGGCCACGCCGGCGAGCACGGCGGAGTGGCCGGCATCGCCCGCCTGCACCCACAAGGCTTCGTAGAACAGCACCACCTCGAAGACCTCGCGGTACACGGCAATGAACGAAACGCCGGTCATGGCCCACAAGGTTTTGTTCTCCAGAGCCCCGCCCACGCTCTCGCGGATGTATGCCGTCCAGGCCTTCGCCTGGCTCCTGCCGTGCAGCCAGTAGCCGACATAGAGCAGCATCGCGGTAGCGATGAGTGCGGTGATCCCTTCGGTCAGTTCGCGGTTCGCCCCCGAGATGCCTATTGCATAGCTCGCCACCGCCCAGGTGGCTACGCCCAGGAGCAGTGCGGCGATCCAACCGGCATGCACGTACGGCAGGGCGTCGCGCCGGCCAGTCCTCGTTACGAAAGCGATGATCGCGGCGAGCAGCAATATGGCCTCGAGTCCCTCGCGCAGCAGGATCACGAGGGAACTGGCGAACGCCGCGCCGGGAGAGAGCTCGCCCGCCGCGAGCTTGTCCTGCGCGGCTGCGAGGAGGCTGTCGACGCGCGCGACTTGTTTCGTGATGGTGTCGAGAGAATCGCCGCGCCCGATCTGCGTGCGCAGCCCGAGCATTTCGCGCTCGATCTCGAGGCGCAGGGACTGGTCCACGTTGTCCAGACCGGCTTCGACCAGCTCGAATCCTTCGAGGTACGCGCTGGTGGCGGCTTCGCTCGCGGCCGCACGGTCGCCTTTTCGGTAGGCGGCCAGGGTGTCGGCGAGTTTCTGCCGCGCGAACGCGATGGGCAACGGCCTGTTGGCCGCAATCGCGTCGGGGTGAGCTCTCAGATAGTCCTGGGCCAGGCCCGCCTCGCCGCCGTGGCGCTGGCGGATTTCGTTGGGCGACAGCCCCGTAAGCGAGGCGAGTTCGGGGAAAGCCTTGCGCACGTCGCCCGACTTCCACGCCGTTTCACCCGCGCGAACCTGGTCGGGCAGCACACCGAGGTTGGCCGCGTAAAACGCGAGCGCCCAGCGGTCGTCTTCCGAGAGCTGCCGGAAGGGTGCCATCGAAGTGCCGGTGACGCCGAGGGTAATCGTGCTGTAGATCCCGTACAGGCTGCGGTTCGCCATCCGCGCAGCGTCGTGAAAATTGGCGGGCGCCGGCGCCAGGCCCTTTGCCGCCGGCCCGTCGCCGCGTCCGGCCGTCCCGTGGCAGGAAGCGCAGCGAGTCGTGTAAAGCGCCGCGCCGCGCGCCAGATTGGGCGCGGACCGGGGCGCGACCTGCAATTTATACGCGGCGATGATCGCCCAGCGCAGGCTCGCGGACGTTTTCGCTATGTCTTCGGCCGCTGCCTTGGCGTCGACCAGCTTTACCAGGCGCTCGGCTTCGGTGAGGAGCGCGGCCCTGGCCGGATTTGCAGGCAGAGTCTTGAGGCCTTCGAGCGCCTGCGCGCTGAAACCAATCATCTCCTTGTACTCGTCCGCGCTCTTGACCTTGCCATTTGCGACCGCGCTGCTGTAATCGGCGCCGACGTAATCGAGCAGGTGAAGGATCGTTTGCGCGCCTTCCTGCGCCATCGAAGGCAACGCGAACGCGAGGGTGAGCAGAAATGCGGCGAGCCGGCGCATCACGACCGGCCGTCGTCCGGACTGGAGACGAAACCGATCCGGGTCATGCCGGCTTTCGCCGCGTCGGCCATGACCTCCGCGACGGCCTGGTAGGGCGTGGTCTTGTCCGCGCGCAGGTGGAGTTCGGGCTGCGGCTTCTGCTGCGATGCCGTGGCCAGACGCGCCCGCAGGGCGTTGCGATCGAGCTTCTCGCCGTTCCAGAACAGCGCGCTCGCCGCGTCGATCGATATCTGGATGTGCTCGGGTTTGGTGAGGTTGGGCTGGCTCGAGGCCTTGGGCAGGTCGATCTTGACCGCGTGGGTGAGCAGCGGCGCGGTGATGATGAAGATCACGAGCAGCACGAGCATCACGTCGATGAGCGGAATCATGTTGATTTCCGCCATCGGCGCGCTGCCGCCGCTGCGGTTGAAGCTTCCGAAGGCCATGGCTAGGCCGCTCCCTTGGCCGGATCCCGCGTGACGGCGGGCGCCGATTTCAGCGGCACCACGGTCGCAGGATCGCCAACGTGCGCGCCGGTCGACAGGACCGCGAACAGGTCATGCGCGAAGGCGTCCAGCTTGGCCAGCGTGAGACGGTTGGAGCGCACGAACCCGTTGTAGGCGAGCACCGCGGGGATCGCGACCGCGAGGCCGAGCGCGGTCATGATGAGCGCCTCGCCCACGGGCCCGGCGACCTTGTCGAGGGTCCCCTGGCCCGAGACGCCGATATTGACCAGGGCGTGGTAGACGCCCCAGACCGTTCCGAACAAGCCTACGAACGGCGCGGTCGAACCGACCGACGCGAGCACCGTGAGGCCCGACTCGAGCCGCGCGGTGTCTTCGTCGATGACCCTGCGCATGGCCCGTGTGAGGAAGTCGGCGCTGGAGCCGGCCTCGTTGAGGCGGTTCGCGCCATGGCGCTCATGGTGGCGTGAGGAGAGGATCGCGTGCCCCGCCAGGTGCGAGAACGGCTCTTCGGGATGGCGGTCGGCGATGTGCTTTTCCACCGCCGCAAGCGAGGGCGCATTCCAGAACGCGTCGAGAAAGCTTGCGCTTTTCTTGCGCTCGAGGATCAGCGCCAGCGTCTTGGTGATGATGAAGTACCAGCTGGTTACCGACATGACGAGGAGCACTACGAGGATCGCGCGCCCGATGGTGTCGGTCTGCGCGAAAAAGCTCGCGAAGCCCACGGCGTGGATGGATTCCATGGAATCAGCCTTCCAGTTTGAAAGAGATGGGGATCAGCACCCAGGCCGAGACGGCCTCGCTGCCGCGTCTGGCGGGAACGAATTTCCACCGCCGCACCGTTTCCTGCGCCGCTTCGTCGAGCCGCGCTACGCCGCTCGAAGTGCGTATCTGCACGTCGTCGGCCGTGCCGCTGGGATTGACCAGCACGCGCAGCATGACGCGGCCCTGCTCGCGCATCCTGCGCGAAAGAGGCGGGTAAGCCGGGGAGGGGTTTTCGAGGTAGTCGGCGTTGAATACAGGCGGCGTGACTCCCGCGGATCCCGCGGGCCCCGCCGATGCTGCCGCACCCCCCTCCAGCGCCGGGGCAGGCGCGGCAGGGACGGTCGGTGCGGCGACGACGGGAGACGGGGCTTCGCTCGGCGCCGTGATCAGCGGCGCTGGGGCGACCGGCTTCGGCGGCTGTTTTACGACTTTGGTCACCGGTTTTGGCTTGGGCAACTCCACGGGCGGTGCGGGCGGCACGGGCTGCACTTCCGGTTTGGGCGGCGTGATCAATTCGACCATGATCGGCGCGGCCGCAAGCAGCGCTGTGCGCACCGGCTCATAACTAAGCAAGACCAGCGCTGCCGCTGCATGCAGTGCCACGGCAGCGATCGCTCCCGCGCGCCGGGAAGTCTGGGAAGCGCCCAGCGGAGCCAAGCGGGAGGAGGCAGCCACTGCTTTGTCCTCGTTGGCTAGGCCGTCAGGATCAACTTGTCGTTCTGGGTGAGGCGCAACCGGTACTCGCGGCCGTTATGCAGGATCACGACCTCGCGTTGCTCGCCAAACAGCGACTCACTGGAAATGCGTTTGCCGTCGCTGTGGACACACGGAGAAACCGAGACACGGTGGGGTGGAGGCTGCTGATCCATCTATTAACGATAATTGTTATCATTTAGATTGTCAAGGTCGTGTCCTGATCTCTCCACAGAAAGGAGCGTTTGGTCGGAGTGTTCGCTAACTTAATAGCAGGACTTGCACTTTCCTAGTTATTGAATGATAATTATTCGCATGTACATCTGTATTTGCAACGGCATTACCGACCGCGCCATCCGCGAATGCGCTGAAGGCGGCTCGTGTTCGATGCGGGACCTCGAATGCGCGCTGGGCGTCGGCGTCAGTTGCGGCCGCTGCCGCGAGGCGGCAGCCGAAATCCTGCAGGAGTCGGCCCCGCAACACGCCCGGCCGGCTGCTGCCCACGCCTGACCGTGCGCTTTACTGAAAGGGCAGGCGCAGGTTCTTGCACGGGTCGTCGCGGGTCGCGCGCGGCGTATACCAAACCAGGTCGTAGATCCCCGCGTAGTCGGCAGTTGGTAGCGCCCCATCGCGGGCGGCTTCCACGAATCCAATGCTGAGCAGCTTCTCCCGCGCGGCAGCCGGCAGATAGGAAGGCACGCCACGATCGCGGCGCGCGTGTCCGGCGCCGGCAACCAGTACGGCGCCGCTCTCGTCCGCGCTTCGGAGTGTCTCCGCCATCCGCGCATCGCGAGCGCGTTGGGCCTCGACCATGCCCGACAGCATCGCGGGAGGCGGCCGGATCCCGCAATGGCCTTCGATGATGTCCTGCTCCAGCGCGTTGCGCTGCGCCTGGGCCGCTACGGCAATGCCTTGC
>JANMXB010000689.1:0-1963 GCA_031380765.1 Pseudomonadota bacterium
GAAACCGCGCCTGGTGTCATTGCGTGCAAGCCCGGGGACAAGGTGCTCGCGCTGCTCGACTGGGGAGCTTATGCCGAAGAGGTCTGCGCAACCGAGCACACCGTCTATCGACTGCCAGAAGAAATCGATCCGGGCAAGGCACTGCACTTCGGCATTTCCTACGGCACGGCCTATGGCGGACTTGCGTGGCGCGCCAACTTGCGGTCGGGCGAGACGTTGCTGGTGCTCGGCGCTTCCGGCGCGGTGGGCCTCGCGGCGGTCGAGCTCGGCAGGGCGATCGGCGCCCGGGTGATCGGTGCGGCCGGCGGCGCGGCCAAATGCGCGCAAGCCAAGGCACACGGCGCCGAGACTGCGATCGACTACAACAGCGAAGACCTGCGCGAAGCGGTGCGTGCAGCCACCAAGGGCCGCGGCGTGGATTGCGTCTTCGACCCGGTGGGCGGCAGCTATTTCGACGCCGCGCTGCGCTCGCTAGCGCCCGAGGGGAGGCTGGTCGTCATCGGATTCGCGTCGGGGACGATTCCCAGGATCGCCGCCAACCTGCTGCTCGTGAAGAACATCTCGGTGCTCGGGTTCAACTTCGGCACCTACGTGGGCTGGTCGCCGGGGGACGGCCGCGAGGCGCACGAGCCCCGGGTGCGCGCGGCTTACGAAACGATTTTTCGCTGGTACGCCGAGGGCCGGCTCTCGCCGGTGCTCGCCGAGACTTACCCCCTCGAGCGCTATGTCGACGCGCAGGACGCGGTCATGTCGCGCCGCGCGCTGGGCAAAGTCGCTCTCAAGCTTCGCTAAAGGATTGCCGATGCGTTTCCTGCCGCTCCTGCTGATCGCGCTGAATATGTCGACTCTGACCCCACTTTCTGTGCTCGCGCAGGGGGGGCCGCCGAGCGCCGCAGGCGCGTTTCCCACCAAGCCGATCCGGATGGTGATCCCCTACCCGCCCGGCGGGCCGACGGACGTGCTGGGGCGCATCGTCGCGGCGAAGCTGCCGGAAATGCTCGGGCAACAAGTCGTGGTCGACAACAAGCCCGGCGCAAGCGGCCAGATCGGCGCGGGCGACGTGGCGAGATCGGCGCCGGACGGTTACACGCTGCTCACCAACGCTTCGATCCACGTGATCAACCCGCATGTGTATGCCAAGCCACTCGTCGATGCGGTCAAGGATTTCACGCCGATTGCGCTGATCGGCATCGTGCCGCTGGTGATGGTCGTGCCGCCCTCCCAATCGGCGCGCGACGTAAAGGAATTCATTGCCTGGGCGAAGGTAAATCCCGGCAAGGTGAATTTCGCTTCTTCCAGCACCGCCTCGGCGCAGCATCTTGCGGGCGAGCACTTCAAGCAGGTCACCGGTCTGGACCTGCAGCACGTGCCTTACAAGGGCAGCGCCCCGGCGCTGGCCGACCTCGCGGGCGGCCAGGTCCAGCTCATGTTCGACTCGATGCCCTCCTCGATGGGATTCATCCGCGGCGGCAAGCTCAAGGCGCTCGCCGTGTCCAACCCCAAGCGCGTGCCGGCACTGCCCAACGTGCCGACCATGATCGAGTCCGGCATGGCCGATTTCGACCTCGGCACCTGGTACGGGATCTGGGGGCCGGCGGGCCTGCCGCGCGAGCTGGTCGCCAGGCTCAACGCCGAGATCGTCAAGGTCATCGCGCTCCCCGACACCAGGGAACGGCTGGCAGCGCTCGGCGCCGAACCCTCGGCCTACAGCGCGGACGAGTTTGCCGCGTTCAACCGCCGCGAAACCGAGCGCTGGGGCCGCATCGTCCGCGCTGCGAACGTGAAGCTGGACTGATCCCGCATGGACCGCGTCCTCGTCACCGATCTCATCGACCCGGCCGGCATCGCGCTGCTCGAAGCCTCGGTCGAGGTCGTGCGCCCGCCAAACACCGATCCGGGCACGCTGCGCACGCTCGGCCGCGAAGTCGACGCGGTGCTGACGCGCAGCCACCTGCCCGAGGAC